>JAUVQU010000221.1 GCA_030597965.1 Cellvibrionaceae bacterium | reverse complement strand
GAGGATTCGAGTACGGAACTGCCAAAAGTAGGGACTACGAAGCCACGCCACTATCGCGTGAAAAGTGCATTTTTAGAAGTGCTCTATTGGTTGTCTAAGAACTTCTCAGCGTCCAAGGCCGCCATACAACCCGCACCCGCGGAGGTAATGGCCTGACGATATACATGATCAGCCACATCGCCTGCAGCATAAACGCCTTCAACACTGGTGCAGGTAGCATTGCCATTTAAACCACTATTGATGGTGATATAGCCATCTTTCATGCCCAGTTGACCTTCGAAGATGTCGGTATTGGGCTTGTGACCAATGGCGACAAACACACCGGCTACATCAATGTCCTGAGTGCTGCCATCTTTGGTGCTCTTAACACGCAGACCGGTAACGCCAGAGTCATCACCGAGCACCTCATCCAAGGTGTTGTCCCAAAGGATGTTTACGTTGCCGTTTTTGGCTTTTTCAATAATTCTGTCTTGCAGTACCTTGTCTGAACGCAATGCGTCACGGCGGTGAACAAGAGTCACCTCGCTGGCAATGTTGGACAGGTAAAGTGCTTCTTCCACGGCGGTATTACCACCTCCGATAACGGCCACTTTTTTACCGCGATAAAAGAAACCATCACAGGTTGCGCAGGCACTTACGCCTTTACCCATAAAAGCTTCTTCTGAGGGTAAACCTAAATACTGAGCGGAGGCACCCGTTGCAATAATTAACGCATCACAGGTATAGGTATTGCTGCCTTTCAATGTGAAAGGGCGTTTGCTTAAATCTGTTTCGTGAATGTGATCAAAGATCATTTCGGTATTAAAGCGTTCAGCGTGACTCTGCATATCCGCCATCAAAGCAGGGCCTTGCAGGTCGGCAACGCCACCTGGCCAGTTCTCTACTTCGGTGGTCGTGGTCAACTGACCACCTTGCTGCATACCAGTAATAACGACTGGCTTAAGGTTGGCACGAGCAGCATAGATTGCAGCTGTGTAACCAGCAGGGCCAGAGCCGAGAATAATTACTTGGTGGTGCTGAGTGTCGCTCATTGAAAGTATCCTAAATCTATTTTAAAAGTTGGCGCCAATGATAGGCAATTCAGATGGATGCGACTAGTAACTTCCTTTAATTATTCTCATTGAGCAGGACTATCAAACCCCCGACCTTAATATGTGTGTGATATTTGATCAGTTTATGGTGCTAACGACTAACATGTTAGAAGTTATAGGAAGATATGACCGAAAATGGATAATTTAACGGCCATTACGTGTAATTATCACCTGAATCATTAATTTTTAAGCAGCGGCCAAAGACAAGAGCCTTTATCCTCTTTAGAATAGCTTCATCATAATTAAAAACTGACTTGGTGTTTTGTTGAAACCTTCATATACGACCTCTTCTAATTCCAAAAATAAAGCCGCCGAAGTTAGCTTTTCAATGCGCGTCCTGAACGAGGGAGCCTTGTTAGGTTTTGGCGCATTGTGTGTTTACCTCTTAACGGCTTTGTTGTCTTACTACCCAACAGACCCAGGTTGGTCGCAGACGGGTACAGGCGGCCATGTCTTAAATGCAGCGGGTCCTTTTGGATCTTGGTTGGCTGACGTTTTCTTTTCTTTATTTGGTTACATGGCTTATCTATTTCCATTGCTTGTGGGCTACCGTGCCTGGTTGATTTTTCGTCACAGGCACGACATAGAACCTTTTGATGGCGTTCTATTTGCTTTGAGAACAGTGGGTTTTGTGTTGGTCATGCTGTCATCCACAGCCATAGCCAGCTTGTACTTTGGTACCGAAAATAGTTATTTGCCGTTTTCTAATGGTGGAATTCTAGGGTCAGCTTTATCCGCCTCGCTGGAAGCGGCCTTTAGTTACAGTGGCAGCATGTTGTTGCTAATCCCTTTGTTCTTGTTTGGTTTGACGGTCTTTACGGACCTGTCCTGGTTTGCACTGATGGACAATACAGGTCGCATAACCTTGCAGTTTATTGATTGGGCTAAACGTCGCTTACATCAGCGTAGTAACGCTAAAGAAGAGAAGCAACAGTTAAAAGAAACTCAAAATGCACGACGTGTCGCCATTGAAAAGCAGACCAAAAAAGTAGAAAAACGCGCACCGCTCAAAATTAAGGCGCCCAAACCTAAGGTCGCTCCGAGTGCTCGTGCAGAGAAAGAAAAACAATCTTCACTGTTTGGTAATACGCCCGTTACAGGTGAATTGCCGCCATTAAGTTTATTGGATGTTGCCGACAAGAGTCATGACAAGGGATTCTCCAAAGAGTCTTTGGAGGCCATGTCACGTTTACTTGAGCTTAAACTCCAAGACTTCGGCATTGAAGCCGAGGTGACCTCAGTATTGCCTGGGCCGGTGGTGACACGCTTTGAAATACAGCCTGCGCCAGGTGTTAAGGCCAGCCGAATTACCAATCTGGCCAAAGATTTGGCGCGTTCCCTGGCTATTGTCAGTGTGCGTGTTGTGGAGGTAATCCCTGGTAAGTCAGTGATGGGGATAGAGATCCCTAACGAACACCGAGAAATAGTACGACTCAGTGAAGTACTGATATCCGAGACCTATGAAAAGTCTAAATCACCACTGACCATTGCGCTGGGTTACGACATTGCGGGCGAGCCGGTAATGGCTGATCTCAGTAAGATGCCGCATTTACTGGTAGCGGGTACTACCGGTTCGGGTAAGTCCGTCGGCGTTAATGCCATGCTCTTGTCCATGCTCTATAAAGCCACGCCAGAAGAACTGCGTTTGATTCTGGTGGATCCGAAGGTAGTTGAATTACAAGTTTATGGGGGAATCCCACACCTATTGACGCCGGTTATTACCGATATGCAGGGTGAGGCACCAAATGCCTTGCGCTGGAGTGTCGGCGAAATGGAGCGTCGATATAAGCTTCTGGCCGCACTCGGTGCCCGAAATATGGCTGGTTTTAACCGCAAGGTTGAAGAAGCTATAAAGGCAGGCACCCCAATTCTCGATCCATTATGGATTCCAGAGGAGCAATTTGAGGTTGGCGAGCAAATAGCTACAGCGCCAGAACTCAAAAAGCTGCCATACATTGTCATCGTCATTGACGAATTTGCTGACATGATGATGGCCTCCGACAAGAAGAAGATTGAAACGTTGATTTCACGTATCACTCAGAAGGCTCGTGCCGCTGGTATTCACTTAATACTTGCCACACAGCGTCCATCGGTTGATGTGATCACCGGTTTGATTAAAGCCAACGTACCTACGCGTATGGCATTTCAGGTGAGCTCTAAAACCGACTCGCGCACTATTCTTGATCAAGGCGGCGCCGAACAATTATTGGGGCACGGCGACATGCTTTTCTTGCCGCCGGGTAGTAGTTTACCGGTACGTATTCATGGCGCCTTTGTGGATGATCATGAAGTTGAAAATGTTGTTAATGATTGGAAGCGTCGTGGCAAGCCCGATTATATTGACGGTGTCATTGATGATGATGCGGGTGCTGATGTACCTGGTATTGCCGCTATGGGCGGAATGGAAGGCGACGAAGACCCGGAATCCGATGCATTGTTTGATGAGGCCGTAGAGTTCGTCACTTCGACTCGCAAAGTTTCTATTTCGTCTGTGCAGCGCAAATTGCGCGTGGGCTACAATCGAGCAGCCAACCTAGTTGAGGCAATGGAAACAGCAGGCGTGATTTCTTCAGCCGGACACAATGGCAGTCGAGAAGTCCTGGCTCCAGCACCTCCAAGGCGCTGATTAATACCATTATTAAAATAGTGAAACCGCAGTAAGGATTACCGTGTTTATTTATATGGCTCGCACATTTAGAATATTGATTGCGCTGTGCGCAATATTCCCCATCGTTGCCTGTGCAGCAACCTCAGTTCAATCAGTGGAAGATCCCACCACAAGTCAGTCGGCAAACAAGGTTGCACCTGTCGAAGAGGTTCCTCAGGCCGAGGAAAAGTCGCCCCCGGTTGTTACGCTTGCCGCTAAAGAACCTGCAGCTAAAGAAAAAGAAAAAGAAAAACAGACACTATCTGCGGAAACAGTTGCCACAGAAACAGTTGCCACAGAAACAGCCGGTTCAGCATTGGCATTACTCGTTAGCAAACTGTCACAAATGAACACGCTGCAGGGTGAGTTTATACAGCAACAGTACGACTCAGAAGGTGAGTTGGTTC
>JAUVQU010000086.1 GCA_030597965.1 Cellvibrionaceae bacterium | reverse complement strand
CTTTAAATAAGGCCCTATGCTCCTCCCCTATAAATACTTTTTTCACAGGCATCCAACCCTGTATTACGAAGAAATCAACCCTCCACAAGTTTAACCAAAACCGCTTATCGCACCCATTCCAACCTATACAGATTTTTAGCTCTATGACGCTTTACTGGAAAACCCCCGTCCCTGCCTTAACAGAAAAACCGCTAACCAAACCTAAATTCCCCGTAACCAGATAGAAGCTAAGCCGTGCCAGCAGCTCGCGAGACCCCTCGAAATATTGTATGATGCGCGCCTTATTTTTTGCCGGCCGACGGTAAACCAAAGACTCATTAAATCAAAGCGGGTGTACTGACTCCATGTACAACTATGACGAACATGACCACAAGATTTTGGGTGAACGAATTGCTCAATTTCGCGGCCAAACAGCGCGCTATCTAGCAGGCGAACTCAAAGATGAAGAGTTCCTGCCTCTGCGCCTTCAGAACGGCCTTTATGTACAGCGACTAGCCCCCATGCTACGTGTCAATGTACCTTACGGCATGCTCAACACAACGCAGTTGCGCAAACTGGCTCATGTCGCCCGTAAATACGACAAAGGCTACGTTCACGTCAGTACACGCCAAAACATCCAATTCAACTGGCCTGAACTGGCCGAAGTGCCAGACATCCTTGCTGAGCTGTCCAGTGTGGAAATGCACGCCACGCAATCAAGTGGTAGCTGCCTACGTAACACCACAAGCGATCAGTTTGCCGGTATTGCCCCGGACGAAATCGTTGATCCACGCCCCTACTGTGAAATCATTCGCCAGTGGTCTTCATTCCACCCTGAGTTTGCCTTCCTGCCACGTAAGTTCAAAATTGCTGTAACTGGTGCAGACAGTGACCGCGCTGCAACCCGTGTCCACGATATTGGCCTACAAGTGGCTAAGAATGAAGCTGGTGAAGTCGGCTTCACTGTATTGGTCGGTGGCGGACTGGGGCGCACCCCTGTTATTGGTTCGCTCATTCGTAAATTCCTTCCAGAAAAGGACCTGCTGAGTTATCTGGATGCCATCCTGCGTATCTACAATCAACTGGGTCGTCGTGATAACAAGTACAAGGCTCGCATCAAGATTCTTGTGAAGGCCATGGGACCTGAGAACTTCGCAGCGAAAGTTGAAGAAGAATGGAACCACATCAAAGGTGGCTTAAGCACCTTGACTCAAGATGAAATTGATTACGCCAAAGGCTTCTTTACCGAGCCTGCGTACGAACCTCTAAACAATGCAGATTTGAGTAATGTAAGTGACGAATACCCAGCGTTCGGGAAATGGTTAGAGCGCAATGTACGCAGTCACAGAATCTCAGGCTACTCTGCAGTTACCCTGTCTCTAAAACCCACAGGTGTAGCGCCAGGTGACATCACCTCTAGCCAGCTCGAAGCTATTGCTGACCTGGCCGATGAATACAGCTTCTCTGAGGTACGTACCACCCACGAACAGAATATTGTCATGGCTGATGTCAAACAGTCCAATCTGTTTGCCCTTTGGGAAAAGGCCAGAGCCAAGGGTTTTGCCACACCCAATATCGGCACATTAACCGACTTAATTTGCTGCCCAGGCGGCGACTTCTGCTCACTGGCTAATGCCAAGTCCATTCCTATTGCAGAAGCAATTCAGCGTCAGTTTGATGATCTGGATTACCTCTATGACCTAGGCAATCTCGACCTGAACATATCCGGATGCATGAACGCCTGCGGTCACCACCACGTCGGTCATATCGGTATTTTGGGTGTCGACAAAAAAGGTGATGAATTCTACCAAATTCAGCTGGGTGGTAACTCCGGCACAGTCACCAATCTAGGCAAAGTATTAGGCCCAGCTTTTGGCGCTGACGAAATCCCACAGATCATACAAACCCTAGTCGACATTTACGTTGATAAGCGTATTGAAGGCGAGCAATTCATCGACACATACCGCCGTATTGGTATGGCACCATTTAAGGAGCAGGTTTATGCCAAAGCTGATTAAAGACGCCCAAGTCATTGACGACATATGGCGCTTGCTAGAAGCAACTGATAACCCAGAAGCGACCGAGTGTCCTGACGGTAACATCATTGTTCCTCTGAATGTATGGAATGCACAAAAGCCACAATTAAGTGAGCGCCAAACAGAAGTGGGCGTATGGTTAGCCCCTGATGAGTTCGCCGAAACATTGGCCGCTGATACGGCCACCCTGCCGCTGATCGCACTGAGATTTTCAGGATTTATGGATGGCCGTGCCTTCTCTACCGCTCGCCTGTTACGTGAACGCTACAATTTCGAAGGTGAATTGAGAGCTTCCGGCTCCATCATTCGCGATCAACTGTGCTATCTAAAGCGCTGTGGTGTTAACGCCTTCAGCTTCGCCGATGACACTGTGGACCTCAACGTATCACTGGCGTCACTGAACGACTTTAGCGATGGCTACCAAACATCAGCTGATCAAAAAGCGCCGCTATTTAGACGTCGCACTTAAAGCACTCACCTAAAATAAAAGCCGCCATTCATTAAGGATCGCGGCTTTTATTTTGCTCACACTCTGACTCAACTGTATCGTTTAAAATATAATGGCAAGTTTATATTTAGTGACAACTGATGCAAAAACACCGCAGTTAGTTTAAATTTACCCCAGCGAATTTTTCACTCTCAATAAACCAATAGCTAAGCACTTTCTTATGCATGACACCTTATTTCAGTCATTCTTTCTAATCTTTACTGGCGCGGCAGTCATCGCCTCTCTTGCGCTCTATACACGCCAACCTTTATTGGTTGCCTATATCGCACTGGGTGTTATTTTGGGCCCTTACGGTGCGGGACTGATTCAAGATGTTGCGCTGCTCTCCGACATGTCCCATATCGGTATTATATTTCTGCTTTTCCTGCTCGGGCTGGATATGCAACCCAAGGCACTATTCAATGTACTTAAACAAGCCACCAGCGTCGGCATCATCAGCTCGCTGGTCTTTGCCTCTGCAGGCTATGGTATTGGCTATTCATTCGGTTATAGCCACACTGAAAGCCTCATCATCGGTATGGCACTGATGTTTTCCAGCACCATCATCGGCATCAAGTTATTACCCACCACTGTCCTGCACCATAAGCACACAGGTGAACTAATGGTTGGTTTACTACTGCTACAGGATTTTCTCGCCATACTCTGTTTAATGATTCTAATCAGTGGCGACATGGGCTCCATTAACCTGGTCCAACTAAGCTGGGCCCTGCTCGCCTTACCGCTCCTTGGACTGTTTGCCTGGGGCTTTGTACGTTTTATTTTACTGCCTCTTATTCACCGCTTTGATCGCTTTCATGAATATATTTTCTTGCTGGCTATTGGCTGGTGCATGGGCCTGTCTGAAGCGGCCAATGTAATGGGGCTGTCAGCGGAAATCGGGGCCTTTATTGCGGGTATCAGTATCGCGACAAGCCCCATTGCTCAATATATCGCCATTAGTCTAAAGCCGCTACGAGACTTCTTTTTAGTACTCTTTTTCTTCTCTATTGGTGCGCAATTCAATCTTTCACTGCTCGGTGATGTCTGGCTTATCAGTATTGTACTGGCAGCGGTGGTACTTATTCTTAAACCCGTCACCTACCGGTTCCTATTACACAGACAGAGTGAATCTAACGCGCTGGCCTGGGACATTGGTTTCCGGTTAGGGCAAATCAGTGAGTTCTCACTGTTAATTGTATATGTAGCTGTCAGCAAGGAACTGATTGGAGACCAGGTATCCGTACTGATACAGGCAACCGCCATCATCACATTCCTCGTATCGAGTTACATTGTGATCTTTAACTACCCTAGCCCAATCGCCACCAGTGATAAGTTACGGAGAGATTAATCTAAGTCCATTCAAAATACCCTGATAAAAAAAGCGCCATAAGGCGCTTTTTTAGGGAATCACTTGAAAATACAATCTAAGAAAAAAAGCGGGAAGTTTGAATTCGACTGAGCCATCGCAACAACAAACGATCCACCGAAGATTCAGCACTCATGCCTATTTTTTCCTGTAATGACTTCTTGTGCACAAATTCAAGATTGAACACATCAGCCTTTGCCGCTCTACTCACAATGTATTCATCACTGGTCACCAATTCATCGACTAAATTCTGATCAATTGCCCTGCGACCAAACCAAACATCGCCATTAGCCACCTTATCAATATCCACAGCGGGACGATTTTCAGAAACAAACGATTTAAATAACTCGTGAGTATCTTCCAGATCCTCCATGAACTTCTCACGACCCTTATCGGTATTTTCGCCAAACATAGTCAGAGTTCTTTTGTTTTCGCCAGCCGTTAGCAATTCAAAATCAATATCGTTCTTTTGTAGCAAGCGGTGAAAATTAGGCAGCTGTGCAACCACGCCAATTGATCCCAATATCGCAAATGGTGCAGCCAATATTTTATCGGCAACACAGGCCATCATATAACCACCGCTGGCGGCAACTTTATCCACACACACGGTCAAAGGGATCTGCCTACTGGTAATTCGGCTTAGCTGACTCGATGCCAAACCATAGCTGTGCACCATGCCGCCGCCACTCTCTATACACACAACCACCTCATCGGCTGGCTTCGCTAAAGACAATAGCGCAGTAATTTCTTCTCGAAGGTTTTCGACAGCAGACGCTTTAATATCACCATCAAACTTCAGCACAAAAACACGAGCTCTTAACTCATCGGCATAATCAGAAGACTCACTGTTAGTATCTTTTTTATCTGACGGCTCCTGCTTCTCTTGTTTCTTGGCCTCTTTGAGGGCCTGCTTTTCCTGCTTATGCTTTTCTTTCGTCTGTTTTTTTAACTCTTTTTGATGAAGCTTTAACTCTCCCTCATTGAGAATGGCGGCTTCTAAATCCTCTTTAACTTTGTCCAGCTTCTCATTCAGCTTGGTGACTTCTATATGCCCCTTCTCCTGCTTACCCTTGTGGCCCGCAGACATAATCAGTCCAAGCACCACACCGATGGCAATAACGATCGTAATGGCCTTGGCTAAAAAAAGACCATATTCACTGATAAACTCCAAAATAAACTCCAAAAAATTAAATAAAAAGAAGGCTTACTGCCAACGGCTAACAGACTGCTTTGCCGCATCATTGAGAGGTCTTGCAATGAGACCACTATTCGTTAAAGAAACTTCATACAACGCATTGTCACTCATTGGTACAAAGGTGGCACTGCCGTACACAGCATCAACTAAAGGGCTGTTCATTTCACGCAGCCACTGCCATACATCGATTTCCGCAACGCTTGGATTCAAATCATAGACCGTTCGATCCATTGTCCGCTCTTCCTCCAACGCATAGTAACGGCCACTCAAACGGTCCAACCGAAAACCAGATTCAATCCCCCAAGCAGCCACAAACCCCTGCCATTTTAAAATACGCGCATCTAACTGCCATTGATCACCACGCAACTCAAATTGAGCTTCAGAACCATCTGAGCTGACCAATACCGCCTGATAATACTGCTCCCCAAGCTGCTCGAAACTCACTGTCGCTACGCTTTTTTCTTTTAACAATTGCTGATAGCTGAATACATCCCAAGCCATCAACAAAACCGTTAAAGAGGCCAGCATCAAGGACATGCCCAACATACCCTTAAGCCAGCTCATGAACCAGCCACGCCGAAGCAGGAGTTTTCCTGAGACAAATAGAATTATGGAGGCCAATACGACAAAAACTAATGCCATAGCACCGTATAACATAGAGGTTCTATTCCTTTATTAACGACGGATTAAATGAATGGTTAGAGGGAAAGCCGAGTATTTCCAAGGCCTCTTCTGCTACCTCTAATATCGAATCACTTGACTGATCGCCAGCTCTCAGCGAACCGAGATAATACTCTAAGCTGATCACTACGTCGGCAAATGTTTCCAATACATCCTTAAGATCAATGTTCCCATCAGTCTCAACCACCATCGCGTCAATAAATTTTACACAGCAGACAAGTACTTGAGTGGCGCGAGACAACCCCAACAAAACAGCAGCTCCCCGCACGGAGTGGAGTGTAGCATTCAGATTGCGTATATGTGCAGGATCAAACCCAGATTGCATAAATGCACTGAGTGAACTCTTTATCAGTTCCAGCCCTGACTCAGCTTCCTGCAAGACCAGTGACTCAGCCTCGGCCAGGTATGAAGCAACAACAAACTCGTGACGTGTAATCGAATTGATTTGTGTCAGCTTATCGGAAGACAGATCCATATCACCAACCCCAACAACAACACTTTCAATGTACAAAAGGGTGTTGGCAATTTCTTCCATCAACTCATTACCAGCCTCCTGAGAACCCGTGTCATTAATTCTAAGAATTAACATCTTAAGTTCTCGGCTCGCCTCTTGAAGGCGAACCACACTCAGAATATCAGCAATACTGGTAAGCACATCGGCCAAACCGCCCTCTATATTAAAATCAGAAGAAACAAGTGCCGCACCATCAATAAAGCGCTTAGCTACTTGTAGTTCATTTCTCAGCAATGATGACACTGTGGCCATGGTGGCAATACTCGGCCCCTGCATCCGCTCCTGTTCACGCATTAGCTCACGGTGGTTATAACCTAATGCTTCAACATGGAAGTTATTCAGTAGTTCACTGGCTTTTGGATCTTTATACTCAGCCAATGCGACGATGTAGGCCAAATTAGCCAACTGTGACTTAGCAACCGGTTGACCCATAGGGTTAAGCCCCCCCTGAAACACTTTAATTTGGCGGTCCAATGACGCCACAAGAAGTTTGCGCTGACGCGTCAGCTCCATATCTTCTGCCGCCAAGACAGAGATTGCCTTGGCGCCCACGGCCCATAGAGAAACTACCTGACAGCCAGCTGCAATCACCTCAAGACGCTCTAATGAACGCGCCATCAAACCAAGTCCAGCCTTGGTGGCTTTGCCTTGCAACACATTCAGTAATCCGACCTGATACATATGCCGCAAGCGCTTTAACTGCAATATGAGCGCATTATCCAACAGCGCCATTTCGTTGCCATCGGCTATTAAAAACTCAGAAACATCGAGACTCATAAAATGAGAATCGTCCAGTAATGGCTTCTTTATATGAGTACGTAAGGCATTGGTATATGGCGTCAGCAATACAGGCATACCCGACTTACGCCGGGTCACATACTCCACATAACGAGGCAATACGAAAAAAGCATCCGTCATGGACTGCAACAGGTCATCTATCTCGCTATTTGGGTTATCCATCAAAAACTGGGCAGCCAAAGATAACCCATCCGTCAACAGGTCTGCGCCAGTCAACTCAATCAGACGTAATGCGCCATCCAACTGCTTAATTCCTGCCTCACAACCTGCCAGCGCCCCTAAGTTTTTCCTATCGGAAACAAACGTTTCCAGTAAACCCGCACACTGCTCTACAGTGGCAATCAATTCATTACTGACAATGTTTAAAGAATTCAAATTAACGCTATTTCTTTGCAAAGTGCTTAGCTCCGAATATCAATACCGGCAAAAAACTCTGAAAGAGACAGCTTTGCCTGCTTGTTCGTTATGGTAGCAAAAAGCAACCGGCTCAAACCAAAGTTCTATGGCTTTAATTTAATCGCTAAAATACAGTCTCACGGACTATTTTGCTTTCATTTTCTATATATGGCGGTAGCTTTTGTCCCAACCTGATAGAATGCTCACAATTATTATCATCTAAAATCACCTTATATCGATTTTTCGGTAAGACAACATTAGTAGTCTCCTGCTTATTTGCAGTACTACGACTGGCTTCACAAGGAAATAAACATGCCGCAAACCACGACCCAGGCTCTCTTTCGTAATTTTCTTGGGCCAGCTCCTACCTGGTTCAAAAAAACAATTATTTTATTTTTAATTCTCAATCCAATTCTGTTCTATACAGCAGGTCCTTTTGTAACCGGTTGGTTATTGATAGGCCAATTTATCTTCACTCTGGCCATGGCATTAAAGTGCTACCCGCTGCAGCCGGGTGGTTTATTGGCTATTGAAGCGACGCTAATAGGCATGACTCACCCGGAGGCAATTTACGCCGAGGTGGTTGCCAACATTCAAGTCATTCTGCTGCTGGTCTTTATGGTGGCCGGCATCTACTTCATGAAAAACCTACTGTTGTATGTTTTCACGAAGATCCTTATCAAAGTACGCTCTAAAGTAGCCCTTTCATTGCTGTTTAGCTTTGTGGCTGCATTCCTATCGGCGTTCTTGGATGCCCTGACCGTTACGGCTGTTTTAATCAGTGTTGGCGTTGGTTTCTTTTCGGTTTACCACAAGGTTGCCTCAGGCAAGAAGCCTCACCACGACCACGACCACGCCAGCGACCATGAAGTAGAAGAACTGCACCGTGAAGATTTAGATCAATTCCGCGCGTTCTTACGCAGCCTGATTATGCACGGAGCCATTGGTACCGCATTGGGCGGTGTCTGTACACTGGTTGGAGAGCCTCAAAACCTCCTGATTGCTGAAAAAGCCGGATGGGATTTTATTACCTTCTTCACCATGATGGCGCCTATCACCATGCCTGTATTGGCTGCAGGCCTATTAACCTGCGCCCTACTGGAAAAACTGGGTTGGTTTGGCTACGGCGTACAATTATCCGATCCCGTTCGTCACGTTCTAGAGGATTTCGCCGAAAATCAGGACAAAAAGCGCACTAAACGCGACAGACTTCAATTGATCGTACAAGGTGTTGTCGCCGCTATTCTGATCTTTTCACTGGCGTTCCACGTTGCCGAAGTCGGTATGATTGGCCTAATGGTGATCGTATTACTGACCGCCTTTAACGGTATTATTGAAGAACACCAAATTGGCCACGCCTTTGAAGAAGCTCTGCCCTTCACCGCGCTATTGGTCGTATTCTTCGCAATCGTAGCTGTTATCCATGATCAGCATCTGTTCTCGCCAATTACCAATGCCGTATTAAATATGGATCCAGGTAATCAGCCTGCCATGTTGTTCCTGGCTAACGGTGTACTGTCCATGATCAGTGACAATGTATTCGTTGCCACGGTGTACATTAATGAAGTAAAAGCCGCATTTGACGCCGGTGACATTACTCGCGAGCACTTCGAAAAACTGGCCATTGCGATCAACACGGGCACCAACCTGCCCAGCGTAGCCACACCGAATGGCCAGGCAGCCTTTTTGTTCTTG
>JAUVQU010000139.1 GCA_030597965.1 Cellvibrionaceae bacterium | reverse complement strand
TTTTCAGCCAGTTTTGATAACGGCGTACATTTGGAAAAACTGATTATGCCTTGGCTACAATTGCGAATTGATACTCAGCGCCAGCAGGCAGAAGAAATTGAAAATGCCCTGCTCTGTGCTGGTGCCGCCTCAGTGACGCTCGAAGATAACGCCGACCAGCCTATTTTGGAGCCAGGACTGGGGGAAACTCCTATCTGGGACGCTGTCCGCATCACCGGGTTATTTGAAGCCGATATTGACATCGACGAAGCCAGTCAATGCGCCAAAATGGCTCTGGGCAAACCTTTACCAGAGCATCGCTGGGAACTGCTAGAAGACAAAGATTGGGTGCGGGAGTGGATGAAGAACTACCACCCCATTCACTGTGGCGAGCAACTGTGGATTTGCCCCAGCTGGCTAGAGCCACCTGAGCCAGACGCCATCAATCTATTATTAGACCCAGGGTTAGCGTTTGGCACCGGCACACACCCCACGACGTTTTTGTGCCTGCAGTGGCTGAGTGAACAATCCATCGAACAGAAAACCATTATCGACTATGGCTGCGGATCGGGCATCTTGGGCATTGCCGCACTATTACTGGGAGCCGATAGCGCCACAGGAACAGACATAGACCCACAGGCACTGACGGCCAGCCGCGAGAACGCCGTTCGCAATCAGATTGATCCCGAACGCTTCCCCGTGTTTCTACCGGAAAACTGCCCTGCCGACGCGGTAGATGTCATGCTCGCCAACATCCTGGCAGGGCCACTGACTCAATTAGCCCCGGCACTCAATCAACACACAAAGCCGGGTGGCTTGCTGTGCTTATCCGGCATACTGAGCTCACAGGCAGAGATGGTAATAGACGCTTACAAACCATGGTTTGATTTCAACCCCATCCGCCAGAAAGATGAATGGGTGTGCCTGACAGCAACAAAGAAACGCTAAGCCCTAATAGACCCAGTGATGTGACCCGGCTAACGTAAAGCGAGCCTCAGGATTTACCCCCCTAGGCCAATCGCGCTAAACTCTAGCGCAAACACAAAAGCGTCGTCACGGAACGGCCCTAACATTACAAACAACAGACATTAGAAGCGATAAGGATTCAGACGCAGATGGCCGACCAGATTACGTGCTGCCCACATTGCGACACGTCATTTCGAGTAACCGACACTCAGCTCGATAGCGCCCGCGGTGCGGTGCGGTGCGGCTCGTGCCTGCAAGTTTTTAATGCCACGCTCTACTTATTGGGCTCACAGGATGAAGATCTGTCCTCAGCCTACGAGCCCGAAGAACTTCAGCCTGAGACAGCAGCACCATCATTTGATATTGAAATACCAGATTACAATATTGAAGACGGCGCAAATGAAGAGGCTGCTGACAGTGAAAGCGTGCCAACTGCCAATGAATTGACTGATAAAGACGACGCTCAAATCAGTGATGGTATAGATAAACCCGAATCCTTAGGGGTGCTCTCTAGCGAGCTGGGTGGTAACTCCAATCACAGCAGTTTATTTGAACGACCAAACAACGCTAAAGATAAATTTGAAGACAACCCCAGCGATGAGTCCTGGGCGCTTGAACTGATGGAAGATGAAGAGGCATCGCCAGAAGCCCACTATCGTCAAGAAGATAAGTCCACTGATCCTCAGGCCCAAGCCAGTGATATTGAGCAGCTCAATGCCTCCGAAGAAGACAATGACACAGAACTGAAGGATTTATCTGCCCTTTATAGCAAGGAAGACCCAGCCCAGCTGAGCGACGATGAATACGCGGAAGATATGGCCCAGCTCATTCAAGCCATTCATGCCGCGCCCGTGGAAATGCACAGTGAAGACCCCTACGCCTTACTTAAAAAGCTAGCCTGGTTTTTACTTTGCCTTCTGTCCGCCACTGCCTTGGCTGCCCAAATAGGTTATTACAAATTTAATGATCTCAGCCGTATGGAACCCTACCGTGGCATCTACAGCGAGCTCTGCCCGCTACTGGGCTGTAAACTGCCCAGCATAGAAGACCCTTCACGCATTAAAGCCTACAACCTTGTCGTACGTAGTCACCCAAGAAAGAGCGGCGCCTTAATGATCGACTGCATCCTGCTGAACACCGCGCCTTTCACTCAGTCGTTCCCCGACCTCATCTTGAGTTTTAGCGATCTGCAAGGACAGGCTGTTGCCAGCCGCCGCTTCACCCCCGATGAATACCTGGGCGGCGAGATGGCCGGCGCCAATAAAATCCCCAAAAACCAACCGGTACATGTCTCCCTGGAAATCGTAGACCCAGGGGCCAACGCCGTTAATTACAATATTCATATCCCCAGTGAGTAATTTCCCACCTTTTACGTGTTCCAAGTCTTGACATTTTTTAGAAGACCGTAATTTATCGTTTAATATTTCGTCAATCTGTGTGTTTTCTGCTTCCCCTGATCCCCCCTTCGCAGGTATTATAGCCAGCCTTTTTTGGACGCCGCATAACGCTTTTTTGGGCGCTCATTACGAAGTCAATCAACCATTAGTGATTAAGGACGAGACCTTGTTTCGCATAGGCTCCCACTCTATCGACAATCAACTTGTGCTTGCCCCTATGGCTGGCGTAACTGACCGCCCCTTTCGGCAGCTTTGTCGTGAGCTTGGCGCAGGTCTTGTCGTATCGGAAATGGTGACATCTGACAGCAGCCTGTGGAACAGCCGTAAATCCCAGACCCGCATGATTCACCGGGGTGAGGCGGAGCCTCGCTCGGTACAAATTGCTGGCAGCGATCCAGAGATGATGGCCGCCGCCGCACAGATGAACGTTGAGCGTGGCGCACAGCTGATTGATATCAACATGGGGTGCCCAGCCAAGAAAGTCTGTAAAAAAGCAGCCGGTTCAGCCCTCATGAAAGATGAGCCACTGGTTAATGAGATTCTCAACGCGGTAGTGGATGCCGTTGATGTACCGGTTACGCTAAAGATTCGAACCGGCTGGGACACTAACAATCGCAATGGCGTGACTATCGCCCGCATGGCAGAGGACGCGGGGATTGCCGCCCTCGCCGTACACGGCCGCACTCGCGCCGACGCCTACAAGGGCAGTGCGGAGTACGACACCATCGCGCAAATAGTCGGGAGTATTGACATCCCGGTGATGGCCAATGGTGATATAGATTCACCCCTAAAAGCGAAGCAGGTGTTAGACCACACAGGCGCAGCGGCCATTATGATTGGGCGCGCCGCCCAAGGGCGACCATGGATATTCCGCGAGATAGACCACTACCTGCGTACGGGACAACAGCTGCCCGAGCCCTCGCTGGAAGAAGTACAAACAATTTTGTCCACACACCTGTGCGAACTCCACCAGTTTTATGGTGACTTTATGGGAACCCGCATCGCACGCAAGCATGTGGGCTGGTACTTAAAGACGCTCCCCAACAGTGAAGCGTTCCGCAAGGACTTTAACCAAATCAACAATACTCAAGACCAACATGCCAGTGTTCAAAGATATTTTGAACAACTGATAACAACAGAGGAACAAGCGGCATGAATACATCGGCAACACTAATGGCGGAAGCCCCCATCAAACTGACTTCACCTATCGAAGAACAGGCCCCTGTACAAAACCCTAACCAGTCTTTACGCGACTGTGTTGAGCAGGCCATGGAGAACTACTTTAAGCACTTAGACGGGCAGTCTGTAACCGACGTGTATGAATTAGTTATGGCTGAAGTAGAAGCACCGATGCTTGAAATCGTCATGAAGTACACCCGCCACAACCAGACCAAAGCTTCACAGGTGCTGGGACTTAATCGCGGTACGTTACGCAAGAAGCTAAAGCAGTACGACTTACTATAAGGTACATCTAAAAAATGCATTTTTAGAGCACCTTAATTTATCTTTTCAATCGTCACTTACTGATAAGAGAACTACTCCAACATGAGTAACCAACTAGTTAAAGTTAAGCGCGCACTTGTCAGCGTATCCGACAAAACCGGTATCGTTGAATTCGCCAAAGAGCTAGACGCTCTCGGTGTAGAAATCCTGTCCACTGGCGGCACCTTCCGCCTCCTGACAGACAATGGCGTACCCGCCATTGAAGTTTCAGACTACACCGGCTTCCCAGAAATGATGGATGGCCGTGTAAAAACACTGCACCCTAAAATTCACGGCGGCATCCTCGGCCGTCGAGGTAAAGACGAAGCCGTAATGGAAGAGCATGGTATCTCCCAAATCGACATGGTTGTGGTAAACCTCTACCCATTCAAAGCCACCGTCGCTGATCCTAACTGTGATCTACCGACCGCTATTGAAAACATCGATATCGGCGGCCCAACCATGGTTCGCTCTGCTGCCAAAAACCACAAAGATGTAAACATCGTGGTTAACGCTGCTGACTACGCAACTGTAATTGCAGAAATGAAAGCCAACGACGGTGCCACCCGCTACGCAACCCGTTACGACCTGATGGTTAAAGCGTTCGAGCACACAGGCCAGTACGACGGCATGATCGCCAACCACTTCGGCGCAAGAAACACTGAGAACGAAAAACGCGATTTCGCCAACACCTACAATGTTCAGTACACAAAAACACAGGACATGCGTTACGGTGAGAACCCACACCAGAAAGCCGCTTTCTATGTGGAAGATGACGCAACTGATGCGTCGGTTTCAACTGCCAAGCAGCTACAGGGCAAGGAATTGTCTTTCAACAACGTAGCCGACACAGATTCCGCACTGGAAACCGTTAAGCTGTTCGACCAACCGGCCTGCGTTATTGTTAAGCACGCCAACCCTTGTGGTGTTGCTGTCGCTACCGACATCAAAACCGCTTACGAACTGGCGTTTGCTACTGATCCAGAATCTGCCTTTGGTGGCATCATCGCCTTCAACCGCGAGCTGGATGCTGAGACTGCACAACTGATCGTCGATAAGCAATTCTCTGAAGTGATCATTGCGCCAAGCGTTTCTGCTGCAGCGGCCGAAGTTGTTTCTGCCAAGAAGAACGTTCGCCTGCTTGAGTGCGGCAAGTGGGATTCTCTCTCTCAAAACGCGGATCGCCCAGCTTCTCTTGACTACAAACGCGTTAATGGCGGATTGCTGATTCAAGAAAAAGACAACGGCATGGTTTCTAAAGATGACCTTAAGGTTGTTACCAAAATACAGCCTACCGACGCACAAATGGACGAACTGCTGTTCGCCTGGAAAGTTGCGAAGATGGTTAAATCCAACGCCATCATCTACGCCAAAGACGGCCGCACCATCGGTGTCGGCGCTGGCCAGATGAGCC
The DNA here is from genome assembly GCA_030597965.1 of Cellvibrionaceae bacterium. Classification (GTDB taxonomy): domain Bacteria; phylum Pseudomonadota; class Gammaproteobacteria; order Pseudomonadales; family Cellvibrionaceae; genus JAUVQU01. The sequence continues at coordinate 991 of JAUVQU010000139.1, read as the reverse complement.
GTATTAACTCTGCGCGTATTGCTGCGATTAAAGCCGAACATGCAGACCTGGAAGTGGTTGGTTCAGTCATGGCATCTGACGCTTTCTTCCCGTTCCGTGATGGCATCGACAACGCGGCCAAAGTGGGTATCTCAGCTGTGATTCAGCCGGGTGGCTCCATGCGTGATGAAGAAGTGATTGCGGCGGCCGACGAACATGGCATGACGATGGTCTTCACCGGCATGCGCCACTTTAGACACTGATAGAAATGCACTTTTGTTGCGATGCCTGCGTTGGCTCCATGCTCGGTCGGTTGTGTAGTTCACTACACGCCCTTCCTGTGCGTGGTGCCGCCTTGCCACCACAACAAAATTACAATTTCTCTTCAGTGCCTACTTTCTCTTAGAGGAAAAATTATAGGAGTGATATTTCACTCCTTTTTCGTATTCACTAATTCGAGTTACGAGATAGAACATGAATGTATTAATAATTGGTAGTGGCGGCCGTGAGCACGCCTTGGGCTGGAAAACAGCACAAAACGCCGACGTTGAAAAAGTATTCGTCGCGCCGGGTAATGCCGGCATCGCGCTGGAGCCTAAGTTGGAAAACGTTGCCATCGACGTACTGGATTTCGATAAGCTGGCCGCGTTCGCTAAAGCGAATGATTGTGCTCTGACCATTGTTGGCCCGGAAGTGCCATTGGTTGAAGGTGTGGTCGATTACTTTGCCGAGCAAGGCCTTCGCGCATTTGGCCCTTCAAAAGGCGCAGCACAACTGGAAGGCTCTAAAGCTTTCACTAAAGACTTTTTGGCTCGTCACAACATCCCTACCGGTGCTTACGAAAACTTCACAGAAGTTGGACCCGCTCTGGCCTACCTGCAAAAAATGGGTGCGCCGATTGTTGTTAAGGCCGACGGCCTGGCCGCAGGTAAAGGTGTAATCGTTGCCGAAACTTTAGAGCAAGCCGAAGAAGCGGTTAAAGACATGCTGTCTGGTAACGCCTTTGGCGATG
>JAUVQU010000090.1 GCA_030597965.1 Cellvibrionaceae bacterium | reverse complement strand
GGCGCAGGGGTCAAGTCTTACATTTGACACTCCTCATTTTACGCTGTCACAGGCTTTACTGAAGGTCTGCGTTGTTCATAAAGCCCACCTGAACCTCACTACTCCCCACTGTCCGTTCATGGCTGTGGGTTCAAGCGACGCCACTAAAACCACCGGTTCGGAGTTCGGCAAAGTGAATTCCTTGCACCACATGGGCCTCTGGGCAGATCGACACAAAAAGCTCACCCAGGAAGTTCGACGGGGGTTCGGTTTCAACGGGAAGGCATTCAGAGGAGCCATAAAAGGCTTACGAATCATCGAGTTAGTGAGCACACACAAGCGGCTACGTGCTACTCAACTCTCACTTAAGTTTGGGGCAGGTCCCCAGTTCAAGTCTGAGCGGATCTTTATGCCCTGCAGGCACAGGGAGTCGCTATACACCCCATCGGTAGAGCAGTTGACTGTTAATCAATTGGCCCCTGGTTCGATCCCAGGTGTTGGAGCCATATTTCAAAAGGCTGCCCTTTGGGGTGGCCTTTTTTGTGTCTGGCTATAGGGAAATCTATTAAGGCCCAATAGGTCGTTTTGATGAAGGACGATCAAATGAGCCCTGCCTGAAGACACTGGTATCCATGTCCCATGTAGGGCTTTCCGTCACCGTACTACCGTCGTGGACACCTACCCGCCTGATAATACGCCACTCATCACCCCGCTTTTCATATTCATCCAGGTAACGTCCATACCAGGTTTCCAGTTCAGCTGAGTCACCTTTGAATAAGTGAGTAATATTATAGATTTCACCACGGGCATGAACACCATCATCATCAAGTTCAACCGAGTGGTTATAGATACAGTGAAGCGTTGCACGCCATGCCTGGTTCACATCCATACACATCTCCCAGAACTGCCAGGCATTACCATCAAAAACACCGTGATCACCTGTTGCCTCTGGCCAATAAACCAGCTTCATGGTCTCAATATCCAGCTTGTCGACACCACGACAATAAAGCTTTGCTACATTTCTTATGGACTCAAGATCAGATAATTGCGTAAGACTAAAGGACATATTTCTTCCCTCTCCAGTGATTAAATTATTATTTAGAAACCTGTGATCTTCTTAACAATTGTGTCATCCATTCTGTCTGACAGAAACCATTTAATTCGCAGCAGCGTGGGCGCACCATTTTTCCAAGCACGAAGGGTTAGAGCATCCGACTCAACTCTCTATAAAATTCGGGGCAGGTCCCCAGTTCAAGTCTGGGCGGGCCCACCATATAAAACAAGAAGGTCGATCCGAGAGGGTTGGCCTTTTTTTGTGCCTTTCAGGGGCGGCCTGAAGGTAATAACTACAACGTAATATCAACTGCTAACCACATCTGTGCTTGAAGTGATTTGGGAGAGATATCAGTCGCCCCGAACATCCCTCATTGCCTGGTAGACTTCAAGTCCTTTTTTTCTCTGTCGCTGGATAACTTCTATCTTTTGGTTGAGTTTGTGACGCTCATTATCATCCTTAGAATTTTCGAGCTTTTCATGAATCTCATCCTGCTTTTCCTTAAGCGCCTTCAACACTTTTCGCAGCTTTTCTATTTCTTTCTGATCCGAACCATTATCAAGACCAATGAGGCCGGACAATTTATCCAGAAGCTTTTTCAATTTCATCGTTAATCCTCTAGCTTACCTGAAAGGCTACTACCCTCAGCACTGCGGGCAATATCGGCGATATCTTCTATTTGCAGAGACATTTCATCACCCAGAGCTTCACCGACAGGCAGACTGGATTTAGTTATGGCATCAACAACATCCAACAGGCGCCCGATCAATTCCCGGGTGTAGGCCCCATCGTTCATTAACGATGTAGCTAATTGCGGTGATAATTGCCTGTTACGAATGAGAGTGTCTACGGTTTTTGCAGCGTCGTTGGCTGCAGCCAAGTTCTCTACTCTAATCTGGTCAAGTGACAGTAATGTTACAATGGGGTCTTCCGTTTGTTTCAGGGCAGCAAGCTCCCTCAGCACCTCACCAAACCTCACACGAAAACGATTATATTCCCGGCGGACGTCGAGATTATCACTGCGGGAATGTACCTGCAGATTCTTGCGCAGATGTTTGGTTGCCTTAATGGCCGCGACGATATCCATATTGGCTCTGCGCAATGCCGAAAAGCTGTCTGAATATTCTGCAGATGAAACAGCCTGGGCACGACTGATAAATTCGATATTGGCGCTGTAAATATCTTTAATCAGCAGGGAGTATTGCTCATCAATATCAATATCTATCGCCTCTGCTGGCTTCTCAAGCAATTCCTGCAGATCATCCTTCCCCAGAATTACAGATCGTTTCACATCCATTCCGTGTGCGATAATGCTAAAAGCATTATCGAACAAGTGCAGAGTCTCTTTGAAAGCCGCCTTCTGAGCTACATCGGGCAATTCAAGGGAAGCACTGCTGAGGTAGCGGGGTTGGTCTCGTTCAATTTTCTTGTCCTTCAGACGTTGCTCCAGGAACCTTACCATTGGCTGAATAAAGGGCAGCATCAGCAGGACACCGGCAGTATTAAACAGCGTGTGGAAAACGGCCAGCTTCAAGGTGTATTCATCTGCTGCTATACCAATCCCGCTACTGATAGACTCCACAAGACTTAGCAGCGGGCCGATAAACACAAGGGCTAAGGTACCAGTCACCAAATTGAAAATCAGGTGTGCTGCCGCCAACCGCTTACCACTGACATTGGCACTGATAGAACCCAATATCGCTGTAATGGTCGTGCCTACATTAGCACCGATGGCAACCGCCAATGCATTTTCGTAGGTGACTTGCCCTACTGCCAGGGCCGTAATGATAAGTGTGAGTGTGGCGTGGCTGGATTGCATGACCACCGTAGCCACAATTCCAACAACGGTGAAAACCAACAGGCCTCTTATACCCTCTATTGCGTACTGTGTGAGATCAATTTGGTCCGCATAGGAAGAAAAGCCACCCTTCATGAAATGGATACCCAGAAACAAAAAGCCAATACCCGCCAGAATCCATCCCGCCCCCTTTAGGCGAGCCGAAGACTGCATCAAAAACAGTACCCCGAATACCAGAATAGGCATCGCGTAAGCTGAAATGTTTACCTTGAGACCGAAGCCGGCGACTATCCAGGCTCCTGTCGTTGTACCCAGATTGGCACCAAAAATAATGCCAATACCCTGAGCCAGAGTGATCATCTCTGCACTGAGAAAGGATATAGTGATTACCGAAACGAGTGAGGAGGACTGCATTAGCGTGGTACTTACCACACCAAAGCTCAGGCTTTTCCACAGGCGGTCGGTACTTGCGCGAAGCAACTTCTGTAATGCACCGCCACTAAAAGCCTTGAAGCCCTCTTCCATGCATAGCATACCAAACAAAAAAAGTGCCACACCTGTAGCAAGGTCTTTGAAGCTGGTGCTGGCCCAAAATCCATAACACAGGATCAAACTGATTGTTGGAAGAAAAATGCGTCCAAGCATCTGCTATTTAACCTCTCTCGCCTTGCGAGTATTATATCTTTTGAATTTAATTGACCAAGAACAATAACAAGTAACAGCTATTAATATCCAATGGTCCTTTTAAGCAGCAGAATTATTACAGAAATACGAAGCCACCGATAGCGAGAACTAATTTTTATGGACATGAAAGATTTAGATCAATTTGAAAAAGCAACCATATCTGGTCGCTCAGAGATGTCCAGATTCAGCATGGCGTTGCTGTTTATCATTGGCATCATGGTCTATTCGAGCACCTTTATTCAGGGTGTCCCTGGCGGTACTCTCTTAATGGTGGCCGCCATGATCGGCGGTTACATGGCAATTAATATTGGCGCTAATGATGTAGCCAACAATGTTGGGCCAGCCGTTGGTTCCAAGACCCTCACCCTCACCGGAGCAATTATTATTGCTGTCATCTTCGAGGCCGCAGGGGCACTGGTAGCTGGTGGCGAGGTTGTTGACACGATCAAGAAAGGAATTATCGACCCATCCCTGATTGGGGATACCAATACCTTTATCTGGGTAATGATGGGCGCCCTGCTCGCAGGAGCAGTTTGGCTAAATATTGCTACGGCTCTTGGCGCACCAGTGTCTACCACCCACTCCATAGTTGGAGGTGTGTTAGGCGCCGGAATCGCTGCCGGCGGCATGGATATTGCCAACTGGTCTAAAATGGGACAGATCGCTGCCAGCTGGATAATTTCACCTGTGATGGGAGCAATAATTGCAGCGACTTTTCTTTACCTTATAAAAAGAACCATCACCTACCAACAAGATATGGCCACAGCTGCCGCTCGCATGGTTCCTATTTTTGTATCCTTTATGATCTGGGCATTCGGAACCTATCTAATGCTGAAAGGACTGAAGAAAATATGGGCAGTGGATTTTCTTGAGGCAATTGCCATCGGTTTCGCTATTGCTGTAGCCGCCTATTTCGTCATTTTGCGCCCTCGAATAGGGCGCGCCGCCGCGCGTATGAAAAATACTAAAGAGAGCGTAAACCAGCTTTTTAGCATCCCCCTGATCTTCGCAGCAGCCATGCTCAGTTTCGCTCACGGAGCCAATGATGTTGCCAACGCAATCGGCCCGCTAGCAGCCATTAATGACGCTGTTTTAAAGGGTGCCATTGTTGCCAAAGCCGCTATCCCTTTGTGGGTAATGCTTGTCGGTGCCATCGGAATATCCCTGGGTCTGGCACTCTATGGTCCGAAACTGATTCGCACCGTCGGTTCCGAGATTACAGAACTGGATCAGTCCCGAGCCTTCTGTGTTGCTATGGCTGCGTCTATCACCGTGATCATCGCCACCCACTTCGGATTACCTGTTTCATCAACTCATATCGCAGTAGGCGGGATTTTTGGTATAGGTTTTCTGCGAGAGTACCTCAAAACTAGCCATGCCAAGCGAATTCACGAAATCAAAGACCACCATCATGGTGAAGACGAAAAACTGATAGAGGATTATCTGGATAACTTTGAACAGGCCAGTTTGCCTGAAAAAAGTGCCATGCTGGATAAACTAAAGAAAAATTCAAAAGCCAGCACCCTGAATAAGAAAGAACGTAAAAGTCTAAATAAAATTTACCGCACAGAGCTCGTGAAACGCACTGCATTACTTAAAATCGCAGCAGCTTGGATTATTACCGTACCAGCCTCCGGAATCCTGGCTGCCATCTTCTACTTCACCATAAGGGGCATAATGGTTTAAATACAGTAAAGGGTCACAAGTTAGCCGTCCGGAATTCGGCAAACGGGATTATTTGCGCCACATGGGTATCTGGGTGATTCAGCCACAAATGCGGCTGCAGTAAAAAATCATTCAGGCGCCCCATAAAGTCCTCATAGATCTTCAACTTAGTGCAAGCCACAGCACGACTGCGTTGTACTGTTAATCAATTGGCCCCTGGTTCGATCCCAGGTGTCGGAGCCATATTTCAAAAGGCTGCCTTTATGGCGGCCTTTTTTGTGCCTGTCAGTTGACCAGATTGACTGGTTCGGGCGGACACAGGGTGCTGACAACTTAACGGCATCTTTGGGATAATCCCGGGATGCCTACATCAACTATCTAAAGGGCCATCGCTTCCCGCCAGCCATCAGTCAATACGCCGTCTGGCTCCATCACCGCGTCAACCTATCCCACCGCGATATCGAAAATCTCCTGGCTGAACACGGTATAACCGTCAGCTACAAGAGCATTCGTCTCTGGTGTAATAAGTTCGGCAGAGAATATGCCAGGCGCCTAAAGTGCAAACACCGGGGTTATGGCTGATCAGGGCGTGATTCACGCTTGGTTTAGCGGCGGATATCCTTGACCATCTTTTCGGTGTTTGACATGCTCATATTGAGGCGCCTCTACTTCATTAAAAGTTGCAGATTCGTCTCTTAGTAAATCAGGCCAATTGGTCTTCATGCTTTGACGGCGCATAGGGCTGAGCGCCCAAACATCAGAGAAATCACAAACTATGGCACAACACACCATAAAGAAGAGACGCCATGAATATCGCACCCGTAGTGATACACCCCTGCCTGGTTATCCTGGCACTTTTTACCAGTGTCAATCTCGCGCACGCAGACGCTGAAGAGCCGAAAGTCGAATTAGGGGTCGGTATTGGAGGCCAGTTTTTGGCGGACTATCGCGGCTCGAAAGACTATCAATTCAACGCCATCCCAATACCCTATGTTGTCTACCACGGCGATTTTTTCGAGTCCGGTCGCGATGGGGTGCGTGGCAAAATTTTTCGCTCCGATAACCTGGAATTTAATATCAGTGCCGATGCCGCTTTGGCCAGCGACAGTGACGACAACAAATTACGCGAAGGGATGCCAGAAATTCACCCTACTTTTGAATTAGGCCCTTCCCTCGACATAAACCTCACAGGATCTTTAGATAGTGGATTCTCGCTGAAGTTACCTGCACGAGGAGTATTTGCCTACGATGGACTGGATGTAAATCACGTGGGCTGGCTCTTCAATCCTCATTTATCTTTCAAAAACCCTGAATATCGAACCCACTATAAATTGAGTTATAGCATCGGCGCATTGTTCGCTGACAGCAATTATCATGACTATTACTACGGCATAGGCCCTCAGTATCAAAGTACGACTCGCGCCGCATATGATGCAGAAGCCGGATATAATGGAGCGTATTTTAAAGTCGGTCTGAGTCGTCGCATCGGGCAATGGTGGCTTGGCAGTTACTTACGTTACGACACCTTGTATGGCGCCAAGATAGAAGATAGCCCGTTAGTAGAAACAGATCATTATTTTTCAATTGGAGTGGCAGTGAGCTGGGTATTGTGGAAATCCAAAACCTCTGTAGGCGAATAAAGTAAAATGCCAGCGAGAATAGCAACCCCTTACATACATAAGAACCCACCGTACACAGGCCACCCACTCCTCCCCACTGACATAACTTTATACAGTCAATCCAGCTATAATACTGAAGTGATATTTTGATATCTAATGGGCCACAGGCATGAATCAATGAAGGGAATAACGCTTGAATCGGCCATCACCTGCCCAAAGTGCGGTTATAAAAAGACTGAAACCATGCCTTTAGATTCATGTCAGTGGTTCTACGAGTGCGAATCATGTCATGCGCTTTTAAAACCTCTCAAGGGGGATTGCTGCGTCTACTGCTCTTACGGATCAGTTAAATGTCCCCCAATACAAGAGAGTGGCAAGTGTTGCAGGTGATCTGAAACTACTTAACTCATTTCTGAGCTAATACAAGCATGACCAAACCTCAAAGTAAGACAGAGAAAAAGATCGACAAGAATGTGCGACTGGCACTGACCTCTGCCTGCGAGCAATTTCTGGAAGATGTGCCGGGGTTTCAGTGGCTCACCCATCAAGCCAACTACACAAACTTTCCCGCCAGCCTTCTGATTACCTGTGTATTCGATACGCAAGAATACCAGGAACAGGTCGATGCAAGTGTGATCCACAAGCTGCTTCAATCCAAGCTACTGAAGATCGGCGTGAAACTCAAAGCGCCGAAGCAGCAGGTTATCTTTGATTCTGAGGAAGCTTGCGCTCGAGAGAATGATGGTGAATGGGAAAAACGCTTAGCGAGTCGCGAGAATCGCAGTGTGGCCAGGAACCGACCAAATTAGCTGGTTAGAGAATCTAGTTCATATTCGGCAGGTCCGCGGTTCAAGTCTGGGCGGGCCTTTATGCCCTGCGGACACACCATTTTCACCTTATTTATCAACAGGATAAATACTGAGCCACACTGTTAATTTGCAGTTATCATCTGAATTCAGAGCTTAATAAAAAGGGGCGCAGCCAAATAATTGACCCTACCCCCAAACGTGAAACAGTTAGAAATTCATATTTAGGCTAATGCTTCCCACGTGTTCAGAGTAATCATCATTTTTATAAATACCGTCGTAGTTTACGGATACCGTCATTGGAGTTTCACCTCCAACAATACTTACGTCGAACCCTAAACCTACAACCAAGTAGTTATCATCATATTCATCTAACGGTGTAATAAATGGCAATGCACCACCTGAGAACTCAGTAAGAACGCTATCACTCTCGGCATCCAAGTCTTTCACCCTGTGAACCTTCACGCTAAGCCGTGCCGAATTATCATTTTCAAGAGTAATAGGCATACCCATTTCACCACCCAACCACACAGTCCTCGACTCAAACTCCATCGCATCGACTGACATATTCAGCACGCCTGCACCCGACTCTTGGTAAGCATCAACTTCCAGCTCAACATGCTGATAGCGAAGGCTTGGGCCGACTATAATCCCACCAACTTCGAAGTTGTAACCGGTTTTCACAGTCGCCATATACTGATCGCCATCGGTTTCACTTTTGGCGGCCTCTGAAAAACCTGCAAAAGAAATATCACGCTCATTGTCGTACTTTAATTGAGTGTAGACCGCTACAGCATCTGCATAGATACCCGTAGACCCGCCATAACCACTAAAGAACATGGCGGTATAGCCATCTGCATTCAGTTCGCCACGACCATGGCTAATATCACTATCACTTTGACTTAAACCAATGGCAGCACCGACAAAGCTCATACCATTAATCTGATATTCCACTCCACCCGTTAGGGAGAAACCATCAAGGTCCGCACCCGCACCATTTGCCGAGCCCTCTATAGAGCCAGTTGAAACTGAGCCCGCTACAAATAAGACAAGGCCATCAGACACTTTCTTTTCGCCTGCGGAGCTACCCTCAGCCACTAAAGCTGTTAGCGCCTGAACTGAGTCCTCATTGGTCGCCGGCTGATAATTACTCCGCTTGTCAAACAGGCTAACACTGCTAACAGCAGCCTCTCTTGGATTAGTCTTTGTAGAGATACGGCCACGCTGCAAACGATTTAAAATAAGGTCAGCTTGAGCATTACCCATCAGTAAAGCTTGAGTGCCAAAATTCCTCAAATAACTAGTACCTGCGGACTCCAGCGCATCCTGTTGTTGCGCCGATGTTG
>JAUVQU010000006.1 GCA_030597965.1 Cellvibrionaceae bacterium | reverse complement strand
TCATTGGTGTCGGCGGCTGTGTGGCCAGCCAGGAAGGCATCGCTATTGCTGATCGTGCGCCTTTTGTCGATTTGATTTTTGGCCCACAAACCCTGCACCGCCTGCCTGAGATGATGGAAGTACATAAAACTTCCGAAAATAATGGCGCTGTTGTGGTTGACATCAGCTTTCCTGAAATTGAGAAGTTTGACCGTCTTCCTGAGCCGGAAGCCGATGGCGTCAGCGCCTTTGTCTCCATCATGGAAGGCTGTTCAAAGTACTGCACCTTCTGCGTTGTTCCCTACACCCGCGGCGAAGAGGTCAGCCGCCCTGTCGATGACGTACTGCAGGAAATCGCACATCTGGCGCAGCAGGGTGTGCGCGAGGTCAACCTGCTGGGGCAAAACGTAAACGCCTATCGTGGTACCGGCTCCGATGGCAGCATTGTCGATATGGCCGAACTGGTGAGCTACGTTGCCGCCATTGATGGCATTGACCGAATTCGTTACACCACCAGCCATCCGGTTGAATTTTCCGAAAGTCTTATTCAAGCCTACGCCGAAATTCCGCAGCTGGTCAGTCACTTGCACCTGCCGGTACAAAGCGGCTCGGATCGGATTTTGATGGCGATGAAACGCGGCCACACAGCGATCGAATACAAATCCAAGATGCGCCACATTAAAGCTCTGCGCCCTAACATCAGTTTTTCTTCCGACTTTATTATTGGCTTCCCCGGCGAAACTCAGGCGGATTTCGATGCCACCATGAAGCTAATTAAAGATATCGGCTTCGACTTATCATTTAGCTTTATCTATAGCGCACGCCCAGGCACACCTGCCGCCGATCTGCCCGATGACACACCTGAGTCCGTTAAGAAGGAACGTCTACAACTACTGCAACACCGCATCAACCAGCAAACACAGGAAATCTCCCGTCAAATGGTGGGAAATACCGAGCGCATATTGGTAAGCGGCTACTCAAAGAAAGATCCCGGAGAACTCTCCGGCCGCACCGAGAACAACCGCGTGGTGAATTTCCGCTGTGATAATCCCGCACTGATCGGCAAGTTTGCCGATATCATTATTGATGAAGCGCTGCCCAACTCCCTGCGAGGAGTTCTCATCGCCTCAGAGCTAGACGATGACTATCAACTCTGGGATTAATGGCACCTCTAAAAATTCACTTTTTTCGCGATAATAGCGTTGCCTCGTGGTACCTACTCTTGGCAGCTCCGTACTGGCTTCCAGAGCCCCTACTTTTGGTGCACGCACAAAAAAATCACTATTTTTAGAAGCACCCTTAAGTAGATACGATACGCAAGCCACGTTCCAGCCTATACTTTAAAGGTAGGCGGACACATAATGATTCGCTTAACGAATCAACAGGACGGCACTGAAACCTTTGAACACAATAAATACTGAGCAAGTAACACTCGCTCATCAAAAGCTTACCCTAGAGCCCAACGATACGCGCCGACTTGCGGTACTCTGCGGCCAGCTGGATCAGCATCTGCGCCAAATAGAAGAGCGGTTAGGCGTACAAATTCATAATCGCGGCAATCAGTTTTCTCTTTCTGGCGATAGCGCCCGCACCGCGACTGCTGCCCAGCTTCTTAACCAGCTCTACGAAGAAGTTGTCGCAGGTCACGAGCTAACACCCAATCACATTCACTTGGCTCTTCAGGCCACCGGTCAGGCGTTACCACTGTCAGCACCCGCTGAAAACATTGAAGATATAGATGACAGTACACTCAGCAACCTCACTCTTATTCGCACCAAGAAATGCACGGTCAAACCACGCGGACGCAATCAGCAGCTTTATGTGCGCGCGGTACAAACCCATGACATTAATTTTGGTATTGGCCCTGCCGGCACAGGCAAAACTTATCTGGCCGTCGCCTGCGCCGTAGAATCTCTGCTCAAAGACGAAGTCGAACGTATATTACTGGTTCGACCTGCCGTGGAAGCCGGCGAAAAACTGGGTTTTTTGCCGGGCGACCTGGCTCAAAAGGTCGACCCATACCTGCGCCCTCTCTACGACGCACTCTACGAAATGCTTGGCTTTGAGACGGTCGCCAAACTGATTGATCGCAATGTCATTGAAGTAGCACCCCTGGCGTACATGCGCGGTCGCACCCTGAACAATTCATTTATTATTCTGGATGAAAGCCAAAACACCACCCGCGAGCAAATGAAAATGTTCCTCACTCGTATCGGCTTTGGCTCCACCGCCGTCATTACCGGCGACCCCACACAAATTGATTTACCCCGCGGGCAAAAGTCAGGCCTTAAACACGCCGTAGAAGTACTGGAAAATGTAGCGGGCATTAGCTTTACCCACTTTGTCTCGGGCGATGTGGTGCGCCACCCATTAGTGCAACGTATTGTTGAAGCTTATAACGAGCAGGATAAGCACTCGGGCGAGGCGTATTAATCTTGCCCATTCATGTCGATTTACAATTAGCCACAGACGCAACCGAACTGCCTGATGAGAATGACTTCCAGCGCTGGGCCGAACACGCACTGGCCGTCGATGTCGATCAAAATCAGAACGACATTGAGCTGAGCATTCGCATTGTCGATAACGAAGAGAGCCAGTCCCTTAATTTGGCCTATCGAGGTAAAGACAAACCGACCAATGTGCTGTCTTTCCCAGCCGAGCACCCAGAGGGCTGGCCAGAAGAGCTGCTCAATGAACTGCCCCTTGGTGACATCATTATTAGCGCACCCATTGTGGCCGCTGAGGCCGTAGCGCAAAACAAAGATGCGCAAGCTCATTGGGCGCACATGGTGGTGCATGGCTGCCTGCATTTATTAGGTTTTGACCACATCAAAGATACCGAAGCCGAGGTCATGGAGAGCCTGGAAATCAAAATATTAGATACGCTGGGCTTCCAAAATCCGTATGAGAGCGCATAAGCGCTCAATGCCTGACACTAAAGCCGACTAATTTATCACTTGTATATCACCGAAAGACCGACTTAAATATGTATCCGAGCGTACAAGATCGAACCGTTACCACATCAATGGGCAGCGCATTCGAGAAACGCTACAACACTGGAGCTACACCCCCTAATGACCGAAGACCCCTCGAGCAGTCAGTCCGACGCTCACAGGCCACAGGAAAAATCCTGGCTAGACAAACTCATCCACACCTTCTCGGCCGAACCTAAATCCCGTAAGGAGCTTCTTGATATCATTAAAGAGGCCGCCGACAACAAGGTGGTGGACTCTCAATCCCTAGAGATCATCGAAGGCGCACTCGACGTTGCCGACCAACAGGTACGAGAAATCATGGTACCTCGTCCACAGATGATTCTTGTTAACATTGACGATGAGCCCGATGTCTTTTTACCCAAAGTCATTGAGTCCGGTCACTCGCGGTTCCCGGTCATTGGCGAGTCCAGTGATGATGTGCGCGGCATCTTGCTAGCCAAAGATTTATTACCGCTTATTTTGGGCGGCACAGAAGGTTTCTGTCTCGGTGATATGCTGCGCCCTGCGACGATCATTCCCGAAAGTAAGCGTCTTAATATTCTGCTGAGAGAGTTCCGAGAAGATCGCTACCACATGGCCTTGGTAACCGATGAATACGGCGGTATTTCTGGCCTGGTCACTATTGAAGATATCCTGGAGGAAATTGTCGGTGAAATTGAAGACGAAACCGATGATGATGAGGATGATTCTTTCATTCGCAAAACATCCGATAGCGAATTCGTGGTTAAGGCTCTCACCCCCATCGAAGACTTTAATGAATATTTTAATGCCCAGCTAAGTGAGAAAGAGTTCGGCACCATCGGTGGCATCCTCATGGGTGCATTTGGACACCTGCCTGGCCGCAATGAAACCATCACTGTTAGCGGTTTCGAGTTCCAGGTGATCTACGCCGACAATCGCCAAATACACCTGCTGCGCATGAAGCTCCCCGGTGCAGCCTCGAAAGAATAAATTCTTATCCACAATATGACACTACCCAACAACAGCTACCCGTGGGAATCCTGGCGCTTATGGCATAAATGCTTAATCGCTTTAATTGCCGGGGCACTTACACCTCTGGCACTCGCGCCACTCAACATTTGGCCGCTCGCACTTATCTCACCCGCCGTTTTAATGTTGTTACTGTATCGGCAAGGTCCAACAAACATCTTCCGGCTATCCTGGGCTTTTGGGGTCGGACTATTTGGTGTCGGGATCTCATGGGTGTACGTCAGTATTCATGACTTTGGCTATACCGGAGTACCACTGGCGGCGTTTCTCACCAGCCTATTTGTCATCGGGCTCGGGCTGATATTTAGCCTGCCGTTTTTGCTGCTCGCCCTGCGTCAGCCACAAACCCGCTCTTTGTTCTCACACTTATTAGCAACAGCGGCTCTTTGGGTACTCGGCGAATGGATACGCAGCTGGTTCTTAACGGGGCTCCCTTGGCTTTATATTGGTTACAGCCAAATCAACACACCCATCGCAGGCTGGGCACCCGTGCTCGGTATCTTTGGGCTCAGTTTAATATTGGCACTCTCAACCGCTTTTATTCTGTGGGCCGCCCTGGAACGCACCAAACGCAGCATACTGATCAGCGTCATTTTTCTATGTTCATTCTGGGGCAGCGGCGCTTACCTAACTGCCGTAGAATGGACACAAAGCACCGGCAACCAATACCAGGTGGCACTGATTCAAGCCAATATTGCACAGGAAAAAAAATGGCGCCCGGAACACCTGGCCACTACATTGCGCCGCTATGAGCGCATGACCAAACAAGCCACTTCGGCCGACTGGGTTATCTGGCCGGAAGCTGCCATTCCACTGGTGTATCACCGTGCCCTACCCGTTCTTTCTAAAACCCATGAAACCGCACTGAATAACAACCGCGCACTCATCACCGGCATACTTTACGACAACCCCAACGGTGAATATCACAACAGTATTACTGGCTTAGGACTCGCCACAGGGCTTTATCACAAAACCCGACTAGTACCCTTTGGAGAATATATTCCACTGGAAAGCTTGCTGCGCTCAACGCTCGATTTTTTCAATCTCCCCGTATCAACCATAAGACCCGGAAAACCCAATCAAACACCTTTACAGATTGGCAGCGAACGTATCGCCAGCGCCATTTGCTATGAAGTGGTCTACCCGGATTTAGTGGCGGAGAATGCCAAAGACAGCAATATTATTCTCACCATCAGTAATGATGCATGGTTTGGCGGGTCATGGGGACCATTGCAACATTTACAGATGGCGCAGATGCGCGCACTGGAAACCGGTCGCTACGTAATACGCAGCACCAATAATGGCGTCAGTGCGATTATAAATACGGACGGGGAGCTTGTAGAACGCAGTGATCAATTTGTACAGCAGGTACTCAAAGGTAACGTGCAAACCTACCAGGGCAGCACGCCGTTTATGCGCTGGGGGTCACTGCCTGTCCTGCTGCTATCGTTTGGACTTTTGCTGTTAGGGATCAGCCGAGTTTCTAGAATATTGTAGGGGCCAGCCACGCTGGCGAATGGACTACGACTGTTCGCTTGCTGGGCACCAAAAGTAGGCTCTCTTAAGAGAGCTCCTACAACAACCCCATCAGGTTTCTACAAAACCTCATAACGCTATAGGTTTAGGCAACGTGCGGAATCTGTTTAGACCGCAACGACTGCACAACACCCTGCTGTAACAACGGCTCTAAAAAACAGCGCTGTGACGATACACTCATCGGCACACTCTTTACCTGTAAAGGCGAGTTATCCGCCCACTGAAAACGCCAACGCGACCACTCGGGCTCTTCACCGCGCTGATACAGAATAAAGTCCACATCGCCAGGGTTCGCACCAATCAATTCAATTAATTGTCGCGCAAAGTTCTTAGCATTTTTAAAAAGTAGATTACTGAGCAAGTTAGGTGCCGCCATCAACACGACGCAATAGCGGCCGCGGTAAAACAAACAGCTCAGTTGCACATCAACAGATCGGTTGACACGATCCAACAATTTTATACATTCAGACTGAAGTAAAGCTTCTCTATCCATTGAGAGGAAACACCAAATTATTCATTATTATTATTTATTTTTATATGTCAGTTTGATGAATCATCCACAACCATCAACTGACAGGGCGGCGATACTAGACCGTCACCAACCGGAATGCAAAGAATCTTTTCACACTTTTTGAAGCTGTTACCAAACTAAATAATCCCAACATACTCTGTGGGATTTTCGCATACTCTTAACTCACAAAAAGGGAGCCTCCAGCGCCAAGAGTCTGCACAAAAATCACACAACAACAATCGCGCTGCCTCATCGCAATCTCACCGTACAACCCCTATAATGTGCGGCTTTGCTGTAGATCAAACAGTGCATACATTTTTTGAAACATCGAACAGGTTAATCGACGTAATGGAAGAGCAATACCAACCCTCAATACTTGAAGCCGCCGCCCAGCAACAATGGGACGCCACACAGAGCTTTCGAGTCACTGAAGACGCATCCAAAGAGAAATTCTATTGCCTCGCCATGTTCCCATACCCCAGTGGCAAGCTGCACATGGGGCACGTGCGCAACTACACCATTACCGATGTAATCTCGCGCTTCCAACGCATGCAGGGTAAAAACGTATTGCACCCCATGGGCTGGGATGCATTCGGCCTGCCCGCGGAGAACGCAGCCATCGCCAACAAAACGGCACCGGCCAAATGGACCTACAGCAACATCGAATACATGAAGGGCCAGCTGCGTTCACTCGGCTTTGGTTTCGACTGGAACCGGGAATTCGCCACCTGCCAAAGCAATTACTATAAGTGGGAGCAATGGTTCTTCACCCGCCTGTACGAAAAGGGTCTTGTTTATAAAAAAATGGCCACCGTAAACTGGGACCCTGTTGATCAAACCGTGCTAGCTAATGAACAAGTGATTGATGGTCGCGGCTGGCGTTCTGGCGCTCTGGTTGAGCGCAAAGAAATCCCCCAGTGGTTCATCAAAATTACCGATTACGCCGGTGAACTACTCGACAGCCTGGATGGTCTGCCCGAATGGCCAGAGCAAGTTAAAACCATGCAGAAAAACTGGATCGGCAAGAGTCGCGGCGTAGAAATGACTTTTGATCTAGCACAAGAGGTGACGGTGAGCGCCTGCGGCCAAGAAGAAAAAATAGGCAGCTTTGATGTGTACACTACTCGCCCCGACACACTAATGGGCGTGACCTATGTCAGCCTCGCGGCCGAGCACCCCATCAGCCTAGAGCTGGCCCGCACTCAAAAACAGGAAGGCAATCCTGAACTGGCCACCTTCATCCAAGAGTGCAAAGCGCAAAGTGTGGCCGAAGCCGACATGGCCGTGATGGAAAAGAAAGGCATGGACACAGGTCTGACGGCCACACACCCCATCACTGGTGCCGAAGTACCCGTATGGATCGCCAACTACGTATTGATGGACTACGGATCAGGTGCCGTCATGGCGGTACCGGCGCACGACGAACGTGACTTTGCCTTTGCCAATAAATACAACCTGCCGATTGCACAAGTCATTGCCAGCACGCTTGCCGGCGATAGCGATTACGACTCCGCTAACTGGCAGGAGTGGTACGCGCGTAAAACCGACACATCATTAATCAACTCTGCTGAATTTAACGATCTGGATTTTGAAGCCGCCTTTGATGCCCTCACCAATAAGCTGGTTGAACTGGGCAAGGGCACAGCCAAAACAAATTATCGACTGCGCGACTGGGGTGTTTCACGTCAGCGCTATTGGGGCACACCCATCCCAATGCTGAACCTGCCCGAAGGCGGTGAGATTCCGGTACCGACAGAGAAGCTGCCCGTACTGCTGCCGGAAGATGTGATCATGGACGGCGTCAACTCGCCGATTAAATCCGATACCGAGTGGCGTAAAGCTGACTGGTACAGCGCCGGCGCAGAACATGAAACCGACACCTTTGATACTTTTATGGAGTCGAGCTGGTACTACGCACGCTATACCTGCCCAGACTTTGCCGATGGCATGCTGGACAAAGACCGCGCCGATTACTGGCTCCCGGTCGATCAGTACGTCGGCGGTATCGAACACGCCATTTTGCATCTGCTTTACGCGCGCTTCTTCCATAAACTCATGCGCGATGAAGGCCTGGTCAGCAGTGACGAACCCTTTAAGCGCCTACTGTGCCAGGGCATGGTGTTAGCCGACTCCTTCTATAAACAAAACGACGACGGTTCAAAGACCTGGTACAACCCAGCGGACGTAGAGCTGGAGCGCGACGATAAGGGCAAAGTTTTGTCGGCCTCTCACCCAGAGGGCGGTAAGCTGTCCATGGGCGGCATAACCAAAATGTCGAAGTCCAAAAACAATGGTATTGATCCACAAACCGCCGTAGACCAATACGGCGCCGATACCGTGCGCCTGTTCACCATGTTTGCCGCACCACCAGAACAAACGCTGGAATGGAGCGACTCCGGTGTTGAGGGCGCCAGCCGCTTCCTGCGCCGTCTTTGGAAAACCGCACACGGCCACCTGGCTGCAGGTGAAGTTGGCACACTCAATCAAGAACAATTGAGCGACAAGCAGAAAGATCTACGCCGTAAACTGCATGAAACCATTGCCAAGGTCAGCGACGACTATGGTCGCCGTCAAACCTTTAACACCGCCATTGCCGCCATCATGGAACTGCTTAACGACGTGACCAAATTGGCCGATCGCAGCACACCAGAAACCCGTGCCGTTGAACGCGAAGCTCTGGTGTCGATTAGCTTAATGCTGTCGCCGATTGTGCCGCATATTGCCCATGGCCTCTGGAAAGAGCTCGGTAATGGCGACAATGTTATTGATGCCGCATGGCCCAGTGTGGATGAAGCCGCCCTGGTCAAAACCAATATTCAAATGGTTGTGCAGATTAATGGTAAAGTTCGCGCTAAACTGAACGTCGCCGCCGACGCCGATCAAGACAGCATCATGGCTATGGCCAAAGCCGATGAGAATGTGCAAAAATTCCTGGAAGGCAAAGAGATTAAAATGTGCAAAGTCATTCCAGGAAAGCTGGTAACCTTTGCTGTGAAATAAAAGCAGATAATAATTAGCTAATGACCTTAGTCATAATAATAGCCACAACAATACGAGCCCAGCATGAATAAATTTGTGAAAGCCATCGCCCTACCCCTTGCCCTAGCGGGTTTAATCACCGGCTGTGGCTGGCAACTGCGCGGTCAAATGACCATTGCCGACGGCATCAACAACATCTATGTCAGCGCTAAAAACGCACACGGTCAGCTCGCTAATGAGTTAAAAAACACGATTAAAAACAATCAGATTACCGTGGGCACAACTCAAAGCGATGCTCAGTACAGTATCTTTATTGAGCGTGAAGACGAAGACCGTCGGACCGTAGCTGTTGGCGGTGACACTTTGGCATCCGAATACGAATTGAACATGTCAGCGGATTATCGTATCGAAGATCAAGCCGGTGCCATCGTTGTACCGACCACAACCGCTGAAGCGATTCGCAACTATTCCTACGACCGCAACGATGTGATCGCTAAAGACGAAGAAGAGCGCTTAATCAAAGAAGAGATGCGTAGAACTATCGTACAACAAATCCTACGCCGCTTAAGTTTTGCCTCCAGAGCCAGCGCTGAAGCAGCAACCGCTGCAGATGCTGTACCAGTAACTCCTGACGAAACTACAGGCGACGTCGTTCAGTAATGGCCAAACTGCGTGCCGATCAATTGGATGGCGCGCTTAAGCGTCAACTCGCCCCCATTTACCTAGTCAGCGGCAATGAGCCGCTGCTGGTCCAAGAAGCCTGTGACGCCATTCGCCAAACCGCACGCAGCCAGGGCTTTAACGAACGCGAACGCCACAACGTTGACAACAGCTTTAACTGGGAAGAACTTCTCGCCAGCGCCAATAGCCTGTCACTGTTTGCCGAGCGCAAAATCATCGAACTGCGTATCGACAACGGCAAACCCGGCACCGAGGGTGGCAAAGCCTTAGCCACCTACGCCCAACACGCTTCACCGGATAATTTACTACTGGTGGTCATGCCCAAACTCGACGGCACATCCCAGCGCACCAAGTGGTTTAAAGCCCTTGAGCAAGCGGGCGCCTTTATCCAAGTCTGGCCCATCGCAGGCCCACAACTGCCCCGCTGGATAGAGCAACGCATGCATGCCGCAGGACTCAATGCCGACACAGGAGCCATCGACCTGCTCTGCTCTAGAATTGAAGGTAATCTACTGGCCGCCGCACAGGAGATTGAAAAACTCAAATTATTAGCGCCCGATGGGCAAATCACCGCCGAGACCATTGCCGGCACCGTTGCCGACAGTGCCAGATACAACGTATTCGACCTCACCGACAAAGCACTGCACGGTGACGCCCGCGGAGCCATCAAAACCCTGCAAGGGCTGCGAGGCGAAGGCACCGACGCCACCGTCGTACTCTGGGCACTGGCAAAAGAAGTCCGCACCCTCGCCAATTTGGCACAGGCACAACAGCAAGGTCAGAATTTTGATTGGGCCTGTAAAAATGCGGGGGTTTGGGATAGACGAAAGCCGCTCATGCAGAATGCATTGCGTCGCTTCAAGCTCGCGCAATTACATATGTTGCTACGTAAGGCGAACGGTATCGATAAAGCCATTAAGGGCATGCGCACGGCATCGCCTTGGGATGAATTGATGGATCTGACGTTAAATTTGAGTGGGACGTTTTCTATATCGCCCAGGCTGCAGAAGTTGGCGTTGAGCTAGTCTCCGCCTTCTCCAATATAGGTTCCTTACCTGTAGGATCTCCCTTAAGAGGGCCTTCTTTTGGTGCCCTGCAAGCGAATAATCTTGAATATTTGTCCCACTTTGATTTTTAGATTTTTCGCCTTTCCTTGGCGAGTTACTGTTCTCTGCGTCGCCAGAGAACAGTAACCAAAAGAGAGGCTACCCAAACAGACTGCCCTTCGGGTTCACTCCGTTGCTCGATTTCTGGCGAGCCTACGATGGGGATTGCTACCAACTTTTAACATCTGATGGTCAAGTTGGCACCCATTTCCCCTTCTGCACCGCCGAGCAACGGAGGATAAAATGGCATAAAGCCGAGGACTGTTTGAGGAGTGGAACGACGAGTTCCGCAGGCGCCATTTTATCTGGGTAGCACAGGGAAGCCGAAGGCCGGTAAAGTGGGGTGGCCTTTTCTTTGGTTACTTTATTTTGGCCACACAAAAGAAAGTAACTCGCTAAAGAAGAGCGAAAAACATACAACCAATAAATCTCTGGACCTCGATCAGGCCGGGGGGGTGACGAAAAAACATTCGCCAGCATTCCCCTAGGGCAGCCACCACCAAGGACACAATCTACCCCTCGTGAAGCAAGCTCCCTCTCAACAACTCAATCGCATCATCTTCCAGACCAATGCCATTTTTCAAATACCCTTTTAAACCACCAAACTGCGCATCGGCTGAATTCAAAAACGCATTGATATTGTCTTCATGCACCGCACAATATGGCAACAACCATTTACGCTCCCAGGTTTTGGTGCCAGCGTTAACTAAATGTCCTTCAACTAAATCTATTAGAGCCTCTACATCAAAGTGCTCCAGAGTAAGCAAGTAGTCTTGAACAATGGTTTCGCGCGGCACATCTAACGCACCCAACACCAAGGCAGCAGCTAAACCGGTACGGTCTTTACCCGCAGTGCAATGAAACACGGCAGCGGTATTGGGCGTGGCAAAGCCATCTAATAAACGATCAAAAAACTGCTTATAAACAGGGGCGACATCATCCAGGCAATCACGGTAAGAACCCACAACCATTTGATGGGAGGAGTCCCAATCTAAATCGCCCTCTTGCAGTAATTGCCAAAAGCGAGACAGGCTGCCGAGATTAATTTGATAGTCACCGTAGACATTGGCGGACAGATCTCGATTCACCATCCACTGCTGCTCTTCTTCGCGACGGAAGTCGTGTATCTGACTTACACCTAGTTCTTTTAAGGCTGCTATGTCAGCATCAGAAAGATCACGCAGGTGACCGCAACGAAAAATTTTGCGCCACTGTAACTCGCGGCCGTCTTCTGTTTTATAACCACCAAGGTCTCGAAAATTAATACCACCATCCAGCGGTAATACTCGACTGTATTCCATAATTTCTCTCTGTAGACCGGACTCTAGGTGCCCTATCTACATTAGTGCCTGAGTTAAGATGCCTTTAAAGCGTCTAACAATTTCTGGTGAATTCCGCCAAAGCCACCATTCGACATTATGACCACATGAGTATTCGGTTCACACATCGCCACACATGAATCAATCATGCCTTCGATAGACCGCTCTAATTTGGCCGGCGCAGGACTATTAGCAATAACATTTTCAAGTGACCAATCGGCTTCTGCCGGCTGAAACCACAAGACTTGATCTGCTCTGGCAGTGGAAATTGCCAAACGGTTCCTATGCACACCCATTCGCATCGTGTTCGAACGCGGCTCGATGAGTGCAATAATTTTTTCGTTGCCCACTTTGGCTCGCAGGCCTTCCAGAGTTGTGGCAATGGCCGTCGGGTGATGGGCGAAATCATCGTACACGCTGACGCCCGCCGCTTGCCCCAAACATTCCATACGGCGCTTAACACCCGCGAACTCACTCAAAGCAGCTACGGCAATTTCTGGCGTGACACCCACGTTGCGCGCTGCCGCTGCAGCGGCTAAACCATTGCGGACACTGTGCAGTCCGGTTTGCCCCCAACACACAACGCCCGCTAACTCACCCTCGAAATAGAGTTCGTATTCGGAGCCATCATTTTTAATGAGGCGAGCCTGCCAACCTTCACTGGCTTTTTCGTCTGCTTTAAGGATTTGAGTGCGCTCAATATCGGTCCAGCACCCCATTTCGATTACTTTATCGAGATTAGGCTCGTTGTCTGGGTAGATCACCAAACCATTGCCGGGCACGGTACGCATCAGGTGATGGAACTGTTTTTGAATGGCCGCCAGATCGTCAAAAATATCCGCGTGATCAAACTCAAGGTTATTCATCACTAAGGTATGCGGGCGGTAGTGAACGAACTTGGAGCGTTTATCAAAAAAAGCACTGTCGTATTCGTCGGCCTCCACCACAAAGAAAGTGCTGTCACCCAAGCGCGCTGAGGTTTCAAAATTACTGGGGACGCCACCAATTAAATAACCGGGCTTCATGTTGGCGTATTCCAACACCCACGCCAGCATACTGGCAGTAGTGGTTTTACCGTGGGTGCCGGCGACGGCCAACACCCACTTATCTTGCAGTAAGTGATCACACAACCACTGAGGGCCGGATGTATAGGGTATGGCCTGTGACAGCACAGCCTCTACGACCGGGTTGCCGCGACTCATGGCATTACCAATCACCACCAAGTCTGGGCGCGGGTCTAACTGTGATGGGTCGTAACCCTCAATCAACTCAATACCGGCACTCTCTAATTGAGTGCTCATCGGTGGGTAAACATTAGCGTCAGAGCCTGTGACACGGTGACCAAGCGACTGTGCCAACTGAGCGAGACTGCCCATGAAGGTGCCACAGACACCAAGGATATGTATATGCATAAAAGATCTTCACACGATTGTTACTGTTATTTGGTCAGATCGCCGCATGGCGGCGCTGATAAGCCAAAATCTTATCATGACCGCTCGTCCGTTTGGCGGTGAATTTACGTCCAACTTAACGTATGATCGAATCCTTTCCTCGCAATGATATTTTAGGGCTCAATCCTATGACCAAGAAGAATGCCTTCTATGCTCAGTCCGGCGGCGTTACAGCCGTTATCAATGCTTCTGCCTGTGGCGTAATTGAAACCGCACGCAAGCACAAAGACAAGATTGGCAAAGTCTATGCCGGTAACAATGGCATTATTGGCGCTCTGCTTGAAGAGATGATCGATACCAGCAAAGAAACCCCAAAAACTATCGCTGCCCTGAAGCATACACCTTCCGGTGCGTTTGGCTCTTGTCGCTATAAGCTGAAGAGTGTTGAAGAAAACCGCGCCGAGTACGAGCGCCTGATTGAAGTTTTTAAAGCCCACAACATTGGCTACTTCTTCTATAACGGTGGCGGTGACAGCGCCGACACCTGCCTAAAAATATCTCAGCTTTCTGAAAGCATGGGCTACCCCATCCAAGCTATTCATGTACCCAAAACTGTCGATAACGACCTCCCCTTTACCGATAACTGTCCCGGCTTTGGCTCTGTCGCCAAGTACGTAGCAGTATCCACCAAAGAGGCTGCACTTGATGTAGCCTCTATGTGCGCCACTTCTACCAAAGTATTTATTCTGGAAGTGATGGGTCGCCACGCGGGCTGGATTGCAGGAGCCAGCGCTCTGGCCGCACAAGAAGAAGGCGATGCACCGCACATTATTTTATTCCCGGAGATTGCCTTTAATAAGGAGAAATTCCTTAAGAAGGTACAGCGGACTGTGAAGAAGAACGGCTACTGCGTGATCGTTGCCTCTGAAGGCGCGCAATACAAAGATGGCACCTTCCTGGCCGATGCCGGCAATGTTGACGCCTTTGGCCATAAACAATTAGGCGGCGTAGCCCCTACGCTGGCCACTATGGTGAAAGATGAATTCGGCTATAAATACCACTGGGCTCTAGCCGATTATCTGCAACGCGCCGCTCGCCACATTGCCTCTGCAACCGACGTTGAACAGGCCTACGCTGTAGGCGAAGCCGCCGTTGAAATGGCATTAGCTGGAAAGAATGCAGTAATGCCGGCAATCATTCGCGGCAAGACCAAGAAATACAAGTGGACCATCGAAGAAGCACCATTAGCCAAAGTAGCTAATGTTGAGAAGATGATGCCTCGCAATTACATTACCCGCGATGGTTTTGGTGTGACCGAAAAAGGCCGCGAGTATTTTGCACCACTGATCCAGGGCGAAGACTACCCACCGTACAAGAATGGTGTGCCCGATTACGCTAAACTTAAGAAGGTAATGGTAGAGAAGAAGCTCAAGAAGAAGTTTACGATATAACTTCATATCACCCTGATGGTATTTCGCCAGCATACCGCAGGGCGCCCTCTCTTTTTGCTGTGCAGAAATGCACCTTGGGGCTGGCTCCTACAACTGGCACAATACCGGTACAGGGGTGCTCCTACAATTGGCATAATACCCGTAGGAGCTCCCTTAAAAGGGCCTACTTTTGGTGCCTTGCAAGCGAACAAAAAAGCGACGTTACAATATCCTAACTAGTGCAGAAATCATCATGACCGACGACATTGAAGTTCAAAAAAACAATCCGCTGCACGGCATTAAACTTGAAGTCTTATTGACTGAGCTTGTTGATCACTATGGTTGGGAAGACCTTGCCGAAGCGATGAACCTCAACTGCTTTAAGAGCAACCCCAGCATTAAGTCGAGCCTGAAGTTTTTGCGTAAAACAGATTGGGCCCGTGAGAAGGTAGAAGGCTTTTACCTGTACAAATATAAGCGTCTGCCACGCCCTGATGACCGTCAGTACGCACTGCCGCCGCGCGATCGTACCGTGCCTCTAAACCAAAAGCCGGGCGACACACCCGCGCCGGTCATAAAGCGAAGCCCAAAGCCGGACGTTAAAGCCGACGATAGGGACCGTAGTTACAACAATAGTTACAGCAACGATAAACGCCCCTCAAAACCCAAAGAATCTAAGCCTGAATCTGGAAGTGATGACATCTGGGGAAAATGGAAAGGCTGAACTATCGAAGATCAACAAGCGATAAATTAAAACTATCAATGCGATTAGTACAATCAGCCTCCCTTTTTCTCCCTGTCAGACTAAACTGATGTCATTGCCTTAACGAAAAGGTATCAACTTGGATCGACACAGGAAGAAACATCATGTCTGACGAAGTAAATTACGGCCCCCTCACTGGTTTAATTGGCTCATGGAAAGGCGACAGAGGTATTGATGTTGCGCCAGAGAAAGACGGCACCGAACGTAGCCCTTACTGGGAAACCATCACTTTTGAAGCCATTGGCGATGTGACAAACGCCAAAAGCCAGACACTCGCTATTTTGCGCTACCACCAGGAGGTGTTTCGCAAGTCGAACGATGAACAGTTTCACGATCAGTTCGGTTACATCACCTGGGACTCTGCCACCGGCATCATCAGTCACTCGTTTATTATTCCGCGCGGTGTAGCCGTAGTAGCCGATGGAGCAGCAACTGAAAGTGATGGTTCTATAACCCTTCAGATGGACGTGACAGCCGAGCAAGCCAACGACGGCATCAGCCAAACGCCGTTCATGCGCGACAATGCCAAAACCACCAGTTTCTCGCACACCATGGTTTTAGATGGTAATTCACTCAGCTACGACATGACCACCATGCTGGATATTTACGGCCGCGAGTTTAAGCACAAAGATAAGAGCTCTTTGACTCGCGTTTAAACACGCACCTAAACTACAGAAAAACGATAGCCCTCCCCTTCAGAGGGCTTTTTTTATTGACCGCGATATTAGAGCAGGCTAGATCAAGCAAAACTTATTTAAATTGGTAACAACACGGCCACTGATTTTTGCCCCTTACGACTTATCTTTTTATAAGGGGGGGTTATGATCAACCCAATCGCATACAAGATCATTAGCATGACAAACAACAATCAGCAGTCTCAGCTTTACGGTTTTTTTCTGGTAGCAGCGGCAACCGCCCTGTTTTCCTGTAAAGCGATTGTCATCAAGATCGCCTACCAATACGGTGCCGAAGCGGACATTTTCATGATCTTACGCATGCTGTTTTCGCTGCCTGTGTATATCTTCATTGCCATGCAAGCGAGAAGAACTTACAACGCGCCAATACACAGCTCGACATTATTCATGACCGGGGCATTCGGCATCAGCGGGTTTTATCTGGCCAGCGTTTTTGACCTGTACGGATTGCAATACATTAGTGCCAGCCTTGAGCGCTTGATCCTTTACGTTTACCCGACCATCGTCGTCATTCTGTCGATACTGTTTTTGGGTGCGCGCCTTAGCAAGCAATTAGTCATCTGCATAGGCGTTATCTATGTGGGGCTACTCATCGCCTTTACGCAAGACACCAGTACACCCAGCACAGATATGGTGCAGACGTTTATGGGTGATATTCCGGCGCTATACCTCGGCAGCGGATTTATTTTTATTGCCGCTCTGTCGTTTGCTGTTTACCTGACAGGCAGCGAACTAATGATGAGAAAATTGCCCAGCCGCTTATTTACGGCCTACGCCATGCTGGCGGCAAGCGTGGTAATTATGGGCCACTTCCTCATTAACCAGCCCTTTGGCAGCTTATTTACGCAGACCAAAGAGATCTATCTCATCACGCTGTTTACGGCTATGTTTTGTACGGTAGCGCCCACCTTTATGCTCTCTTCTGGCATACAAAAGATTGGTGCTCCCAAAGCTGGCATTATTGGTTCACTGGGGCCTGTGTTAACCATTGCTCTGGCTGGCCTGCTACTCAATGAACACTTAACAACGATTCAGGTTATTGGCTTTGTGATTGTCATTACCGGGGTCAGCTTATTGGGCAAAGTAAAAAATTGACTTAGAGCGCCATTGATCATAAACAGAGCGCCTTAAGGATCAATGGCACTTCTCTCTGTTCTCATTTACCCTCTAATCAACACATCAAACAAAGATGCATCATCATGACCCAACTCAACGCAGACTGGACTCACCACTACGTACACATTAATAACATCAACGTACATTACGTTGAGCAAGGCGAAGGTATACCGATTATTCTATGCCATGGTTTCCCGCACCTCTGGTTTAGCTGGCACCGACAAATACCTGTACTGGCCGCCGCAGGCTTCCGAGTTATTGCGCCGGATATGCGCGGCATGGGACTCACCGATGCTCCAGCAGACGCCAACGAATACAGTGTTGAAAAAATCACCGCCGACCTGACCGGCCTGCTCGATCATATTGGCGAAGAGAAAGCGATTTTTGCCGGTTTGGATTTTGGCGCGTTTGCCTGTTACGACCTCGCCATGCGCGAACCAGAGCGAGTCATCGCCATCATTGGTCTGGAAAACCCCGCCGCGCCACACAACCCCGATGTGCCGCCATTAACTGAATACGCCGAGATGGCGAAAAATCACTTTTTGCACATTGATTACTTCCGCCCCGCAGGCCCTGCCGACAACGATTTGGCGGCCGCACCCCGTGAATTTTTCCGCAAAGTATTCTGGGTGCTAAGCGCCAAAGCCGACTTCCAAAAAATGTGGACCTACCCACCTGGCACGACTTACATAGACGCCATGGAGGAGCCACTGGAATCACTGCCGTGGAATTGGATGAGTGAAACAGAGCTGGAATATTTTGTATCGGAATACAGCCGCAGCGGTTTTACCGGCGGCCTCAACTGGTATCGATCAATGGATATCAAATGGGAAGAACGCAAACCTTACGAGGGCAAAACCTCACCGGTGCCCGCCTACTTTATCGGCAGCTCTCACGACATTGATCTAGAAGAGTTCCACGGCGACGATCCCATCAGCTTAATGCGTCAGCAATTCCCGAATATGAAAGATGTGATTATGATTCCAGATGCTGGACACATGCTGCAACTGGAGAAATCGGACGAGTGCAATCAGGCAATGCTAAAGCAGCTTGGGATGATTAAAGAAGAAATCAGCTAAAGACGATGCTTTTGTCAGAAGGCCTTTTCGTATCCGGGCTGGTAGCACGGCATTGATAAGCTTTCCATACACCGATACAATGCGTACATATTTACGTACATGTACAGGAATCTAAAAATGGAAAGCATCAGCTACACCTCTGCCCGAAGTAATCTTGCCAAGACCATGGAACAGGTATGCGATGACCATGCACCCATTGCAATCACCCGTAAAGGCGAAGGTGCTGTCGTGATGATTTCAATGGCAGATTACCAGGCGCTTGAAGAGACCGCCTATCTATTGAGAAGCCCGAAGAATACTCGGCGACTGATTGAATCTATTGCTGAACTGGAAGACGGCAAGGGACAAGAAAAGGAATTAATTGAGTGAAGTTAATTTTTGCAGGGAAAGCATGGGAAGATTATCTATACTGGCAAAAAACGGATAAGAAAATACTCAACCGTATAAACACTCTCATCAAAGATATAAAACGAGACCCCTTTGACGGCATTGGTAAGCCTGAGCCATTGAAGCATGCCCTTTCTGGATATTGGTCTCGGCGAATTAACGATGAACACCGAATTATTTATAAGGTCTATCAAGACTCCCTTCTCATTGCCCAATTAAGATATCACTACTGACCCATGCGTATAACGTAGAAATGGATCCGTGGAAAATGTGATTATGATCCCCGGCGCGGGGCATATACTGCAATTGGAGAAATCGGACGAGTGTAATCAGGCGATGCTGAAACAGCTGGCAATGATACGCGCAGAGCTCTAACGGTATACAAGCAATAGAATTTAAATAATCTGCTAAAATAACCAGCTATCAACCATACTTTTATATCAGGCAAACTTATGGACATTTTCTATTTCACCCTCTCGGTTATCAGTGTTATCTGCACCTTCTGTGCAATAGTCAAAGCACGTAAGATCGGCATACTGGTTCCCGTGTATTTCATACTCGGGCTGATGGCCGGCGAGCTGGCCCTGTTCCACGTTATGTGGCAACTTGGCCTTACAGTACTCATGGCTATTTTCGGCGTATTGGACACCTCTCTGGCTCAGGCCGGTGTCGGCCTCTTTGCGCTGGCCTGGAGTGGATTACTTTATCTGCACCTGCAATCCATGGACACCCATCGGATTCTCCGGCGCTCCCTGCGACGCGGTCTGGGTGAAGACTACCGCAGTACCCTGCCCGTAGAACGCCAGCGTGTTCTAAATGACGATCTGGTGACCCGCGAGTGGTTAAAACCTTTCAGCTTCCAACGTGAGGGGGTGCGAGTACACAGGCATCTATCCTACGCAGAGGCCGGTAAACGCAACCTGTTAGACATCTACCATCCCCTAGAAGCCAGAGAAGGCGGCTACCCAGTTATCGTTCAAGTGCACGGTGGCGCCTGGATTTTGGGTGGAAAAGAGCAACAGGCCATTCCGTTGATGTACCACCTCGCACAACGAGGCTGGATCTGTGTTTCCATTAACTACCGACTCAGCCCGGACGCCCCCTTCCCCGCGCACATCATCGATGTCAAAAAAGCCATTGCCTGGGTCAAAACGCATATTTCCGAATACGGCGGCAACCCGGACTTTATGGCCATTACCGGCGGCTCGGCCGGCGGCCACCTGACCTCACTGGCCGCACTAACCCCCAATAAAAAAGAATGGCAACCGGGCTTTGAAGATGCCGACACCAGCCTGCAAGCCGCGGTATCGTTTTATGGTGTCTATGACTTTGAAGATCGCTACGATGTGCGCTCCGACTTACTGGCCGAACGCGTCCTCACCGACCAGGTACTCCAGTGTAAAAAAGAAGACAATCCAGAGCTCTGGAAAAGCGGCTCACCCCTGACTCACATTCACGAAGATGCACCACCCATGTTTGTTGTTCAAGGTACACATGACTCACTGGTATGGGTGGAAGAAGCCCAGATATTCGTCTCGGCATTGCAGTCCGTATCCACTCAACCCGTTGTCTACGGCGAACTGCCCGGTGCCCAGCACGCGTTTGAATGTTTCCACACCGTGCGCACCGACCACACCTTAAATGCGGTTACTGATTTTCTGGAATGGACGCACGCCCGCTGGCTAGAAAAAAAATAGACATTAAAAAGGCGATCATTTGATCGCCTTTTTAATGAATTGTTTTCAAATTAATTTCGATGTCAGGCAATTGCTGTAATTGGAAAAATCCGATGAGTGTAATGAAGCTATGCTGAACAGCTTGAGATGATCCAGAAAGAAACTAGTTAAGTCATAACAGAAGTTCAACGCAAACCTGCTTGAGCTGAACTTCTCACGCACCAATGCGCTGAGATGCTTCTGTCCACACCTCATACATACTCGTCCCAAATAGATAAAAGCTGATATCCATTTCTGAATATTCCGATCGACTGCACACATCTAACGCTATAGCTGCTGCCTCTTCTGCAGAGTAACCATAAACCCCACACGAAATAGCAGGAAATGCGATAGAGCGACAGCCGTTTGCCAGAGCCAACTGCAGTGCTTGCCTATAAGACGATTCCAGAACCTTATGTGGCTCGTCCTCATTATGATAGATCGGCCCGGCGGTGTGGATCACAAACTTTGACGGCAAATCCCCAGCCAAGGTAATTCTTGCCTCGCCAAAAGGACATCGAACACCGTCCACCGCTTTAACTTTTCTGCATTCTTCTAAAAGCTTTGGCCCGGCTGCATTATGAATTGCACCATCCACACCACCCCCACCAAGCATCATGGGATTGGCTGCGTTTACAATGGCATCAACTTCTGCGCTGACTATATTTCCTTTAATGATTGAAATTGTCATTTGCTTTGGCCTTACATTAAAGGGGCGGAGCCCTTTAATTTCAGTGATTTATTTTTCATAACTTGAAGTCTTTAGATTCAGATTTTCGAAGTTCTACGTCCATGTCACTCTTGGGTTTACAGCAGGTTAAAAATAGTCATTTTTTCGTTCTGGAGAGGAAGGATCGCACACAGCGAACGGAGCATATAATAATATGTGACTGAGCGAGTACGACCCCACCAAAAATAGGCGCCACGAGGCGGCGAAGCCAGGGCGTAACAAGGGTATTTTTATTTGCCACCCCAGATCTTAGCCACCGCCCTATCTGTACCGAGCAACCCTACCACCAGCGCGACTAGCGCCACCGAGCCAAACACCACCACTGGAATGATGTATTCCATCAGCGATGTATCGGTCTGTGAAGAGATTGCCACAATGCCAGCGACGAGGCCGCTCAGCATCACACCGAAGACTATGAGGATTTTGCGATTCAGGGGCTTATGGGCATACGGCTCATCGCCCTTTTCAAAAATATTCAGGATAGGGGCAAAGATTGTGCGGAATAGGTTTTTCATAATTTAGCCGTGCAACGGTCTCTTTCAGTAAATTTTGTGTCGATTGTACCCTACATTTATAAGCGCATTAGCTAACAATTATTAACTTTTAAAACAGCTGAAAGAATTGAGTTTAATATGACGAACGCGCAAACTGGGCTAAATAGAAAGTAATGGCGCATAACATTGCAGGTCGGACTCTAGGCGCCCACGGGTACAAGTCGGACTGGAGTCCGCTACATACACACAGAAAAATAATGACATGAATTATCTCTATGAAAGATAACAACCCCATCAACAGACGCCATTTCTTAACAGGTGCTGCGGCTTTAGGTGCAGCAAGCCTTGCAAGTAATACAATTGCCCAAGGCACCCTTGAAGAAAGCGCCATGCTCGCCTCACGGCATCCACTGTCGGATCAAAACATTCAGTGGGATATCACCACCGATGTACTGGTCGCAGGCTCAGGTGCTGGCGGCACAGCTGCAGCCATTGATGCACGACGCGCTGGCAGAGAAGTACTGGTATTGGAAATGCTGCCAAAGATGGGCGGCTCCAGCGCCATGTCCGGCGGAGTGATTTACATGGGCGGCGGTACGCCCCTGCAAAAAGCATTGGGCATTGAAGACTCGGTTGAGGCCATGTACGAATACATTCGTCAGGCTGGTGCCCAACACCCCCAGACGGATAAAATCCGGCTCTACTGTGAAGAGTCCATCAATCATTACCATTGGATGGAAAGCAATAACGTCCCCTTCAATAAAAAACTGGGCACAACTAAAGGCCTGCCCGGTGACGATTCTTCCCTCTACTATTCCGGCTGCGAAAAAGTTGCGCCGTTCAAGGACAAAATCAAACCTGCACCCCGCGGCCATGTGCCTGGCGCACCCGGCTGGAATGGCGGTCGCTTATTGATGGAACGTCTTCACGCCTCCGCGATTCAGCAGGGTGTAAAGTTTCTGACCAATACGGCCAGTGAGCGATTAATCCTCTCCGATGACGGAAGCGTGGCGGGACTGGAAGCTAAAACGAGTGATGGGATTTCACAAAAGATTATCCGAATTAAAGCGCGCAAAGGAGTTGTACTGGCCTGCGGCGGGTTTATCCATAACCGGGACATGCTGGAGCGGCACGCACCTGAACTTTTCAACGCTTCTGTACCCTGGGGCAATGCGGGTGATTTAGGTATCGGTATTCAAATGGGGATGAGTGTCGGCGGCGAAGTGCTGCGTATGCACCACGGTTTTGCCATCATGCCTCTTTACGAACCCACGCATATTTTAAATGGCATGGTGGTCAATCAACTTGGTCAGCGCTTTATTAATGAAGACATTTACCACGGCGCGATGGGGCACGACATTGCCTACCACCAAAAAGGCATCGCCTACCTGATTACCGATAAAGAAAGCCAGTACGGTTACGAGGACTATCGCGTAGTGGAAGCTGCCCGCGCGAACTCCATCAGCGAGTTAGAAACTAAACTCGGCATGGCTCCTAAGGCTTTGACCGAATCCGTTGACTACTACAACCGTCACGCCGCCAGGGGTAAAGACCCGCTATTGGGTAAAGGGTCGGACTTCCTAAACCCTATCGATAAAGCGCCTTACATTGCCTATGACCTGTCGTTGAAAAATGGCTTCTTCCCTGTACATACTTTTGGCGGGTTACACACGGATATACACGCCCGGGTGATTAATGCCTATGGCGAAGTGATTCCCGGACTCTATGCCGCCGGACGCACCAGCGCCGGGCTGCCAACCGCTCCCTACAATGCCAGTGGGTTATCCGTTGGCGACGCCTCCTTTTTTGGCCGCATGGCCGGGCAGCATGCCGCAGGGAGAAAAGCATAATGCAATTAATTATTAAACTTTTCATAAGCTGCATCATGCTACTTTCTTCCTTTGTGACCGCAGACACCACCATCACTATTAATGGTGTTGAGGGCAGTGCCGAAAGAGGCCGCCTTGCCTTTGGCTCCTGCCGCACCTGCCACTACCCGGAACAAAGCCTTGGCCACAACAATGGGCCAAGCCTGTGGAGCATTATTGGTCAGGAAGCTGGCTCACAATCCGGTTTTGAGTATTCGGAAGTGTTTCAACAAGCCAACTTCGTATGGACACCTGAATTGATGAACGTGTGGATCGAAAGCCCACGACAATTTTTACCCGGCAATATGATGATGAGCGTACCGGTTAAAAACCCCCAGCAAAGAGCCGATATTATTGCCTACCTATTAAAATATAAAGAAGCCGGGAAACAGCGGACACCATGATGAGCCGATCACTCTATCTGACCGTCAGTTTACTGTTATCCAGCGCCTTTTTAAGCAATCTCGCTCTAGCAGAAACATCACAAAAAACCGCTGTTAACCCCTGGCTAAATGACAGTGTCTACCCCATTTCACACCACAACCCGGCCCAGACGGACACCTCCGTTGTCACCGGCCCCAGTATTGGCAAAGCATTGACCGAAGCCGATGCAACCTCTGTTATTGCCACCTGGGTTTCAAACCCCACCATCAAAACCATTGTCTCAGACGATGGAATACGCGAGCAGATTGTGATCGCGTCCAACCCCCACAACATCATGAAGCTGCGTGCCACCGGTGAAGCCTTTGAAGTCATTTCCAAAGAGCCCTACCCAGGGCAGGAAAAGCTGTTCAAGCACAGCAGTGACGACGACATTCTCAATGCGATGAAGCGCATAGATAAGTATCGCCTTAACAAGAATGATTTCATGCTTTCACTGAGCAGCCTGTGGACCTATGTCGATTTAAAGCTGACGCCAGCTACGATGGGTTCAGGCGCCTACTCCTTAATTGATAAAGATGGTTACCACTACACCGCTTTTGACTTAACACACGTGGTCAAATCTTTTGACAACAATGATGTAAATGCGCCGATGAAACCAGTCGCCCACGTTAATGTGCGTGACCTTTTACCCAAAAATATCGCAAAAACTTTAGATGGTATTTTGGGTATTAATATCACCAGCGATGGCCATTTATTGTTTGCCGCCTCCGGCATGATGTTTGTGCTTAATCGTAATTTAGAGCTGCTTGATTACAAGCTCTTCCCGGGCGAACTGGTTGAAAACTCTATAGCCGTGGATGAAAGCAACGGCATCTATATGGTGACCAGCAAGCAGATGCACAAACTGGTGTGGACTGGCGACAAGCTGTCAAGAAATGCAGCCGATGGCGCATGGAGCAGCAACTATGACATAGCTTCCACCCCTATCCAGGGTGCGTTATCCGTCGGCTCTGGCACCACCCCTTCCTTAATCGGCTTTGGTGATAAGGCCGATAAACTGGTCGCCATTTCAGACCACAATGAAAACGG
>JAUVQU010000088.1 GCA_030597965.1 Cellvibrionaceae bacterium | reverse complement strand
GGGAGTTTGCTCGGCTGGTTTAAGTACCACGCAGTTGCCTGCAGCTACTGCTGGCGCAATTTTCCAGGCCGCCATGAGCAGTGGGAAGTTCCAGGGAATGATCTGACCAACCACGCCCAAAGGTTCATGAATTTCCTGGGATACTGTGTCGTTATCCAGATCAGAAATTTGATTGGATTCACCGCGAATTAAACCGCCAAAATAGCGGTAGTGGTCGATGGCCAGCGGTAGGTCGGCAAAGGTGGTTTCGCGCAAAGCTTTACCGTTATCCCAGGTCTCAACAGCGGCCAGCATATTCAAATTGGCTTCCAGCGCATCGGCAATTTTTAACAGGGTGTTGCTGCGCTCGGTGACGGAAG
Source organism: Cellvibrionaceae bacterium (assembly GCA_030597965.1). GTDB lineage: Bacteria > Pseudomonadota > Gammaproteobacteria > Pseudomonadales > Cellvibrionaceae > JAUVQU01. Next base: position 8,657 of record JAUVQU010000088.1, on the reverse strand, counting down.
TAATGCCCCAGGCGTCTTTTGCGGCATGGGCAGCATCCAAAGCTAATTCAATATCGGCTGCTTTTGAGCGTGCGATTTTAGTAAAGGTTTGGCCGTCCACAGGGGAGGTGTTGTCGAAGTATTCGCCGTCTACAGGGGCTACCCATTCGCCGCCAATAAAGTTTTCGTATTGAGGCTTAAAAGTCGGTTTTTGATCGCTCATTGTAGGTTCCCTGCTACTTAATTTTTTATTTGAAGATAAAGCAGTAATGTACACCCCCTATTGTATTTGTATAGGCTGTTATGCTGATTCTACGTAAACTTTTTGAGAGTACAGGTTATGACTATGGAATATTTAACAAGAAGAGTGGTGATGTACCCGCACCTGAATTCCGCCGGTAAGTTATTTGGTGGTCAGGCATTGTCATGGATCGATGAAGAGGCCGCCATTTTCGCCGCCTATGAAATGGGCACTACTCTTATCGTGACCAAGATGATGAGTGCCGTTGAATTCTCCAGTCCTGGTAATCTGGGGGACATCTTGAGTATTGGAACTAAGATTGTACACAGCGGTAAAACTTCTTTGACCGTCGCCTGCGAGATTCGAAATCTGACGACCGATACACAGGTGGTTAACGTGGATGAGATTGTGTTTGTGGCGATAGATAAGAAGGGTGCACCAACGCCGCATAAACGCTGGATTGATGCCAATGAGGCTAATTAAACATGCAGCAAGATCAACTTAAGTGGGATGCGCGATTTTCTAATAAAGCTATGCAGCAGCCCAGTGCGCCCGGTTTTATTGTTGATCGTGCAGCTTTATTACCTAAGGGAAGAGCTTTGGATGTCGCCTGTGGTGATGGCGCTGCCGCGCTGTTCCTGGCAGGTAAAGAGGTGGCCAGTGAAGAAGGTGGTAACCGTGACGTTTTGGCGGTAGATATTTCCAGTGAAGGATTAAAGAGACTAGAGCAATTTGCTGCAGTCCCGTCGTTAGCTATTACCTGTGTTCAGATTGATTTGGATGATTTGAGTGAAGTTGATACTTTAAGGAATGATGGGGCGGGGTTTGGAGTAATCAACATTTCTCACTTCAAGCCTTCCTTTGAATTGTTGCGCCGGTTAATGGATTTATTATCACCGGGAGGCCATTTATTGCTCTCGTCATTTAATCAGCAGCAGCATGAAAATAATGGCTTTTCGAAGCGCTTTTGTCTGGAACCAGAACAATACCTGCCCGCGCCAGCAGGATTTGAGTGTTTGTTGTATCAATCGGTCGTGCGTGGTGAGAGTTACATGGATGATTATTGTTTTATTCGGTTGCGTGGTTGAGTTAGTCGTAGGAAATACCCAGTGCTCTGTATACGTAGCCCATAACAAAAGCCGGGCCGACCATTAGAAAGAGAACATCTTTAAAAAATGATGGTTTGACGCCTTCAAGAATGTGGCCAATGAACTGAAATACCCAGGCAATCACAAAGACAATGAGCGACGCCTGCCATAGGGGAAGGATCTCTCCTAAACCCACTGTGTAATAGCTGTGCAGCAGCCACCAGCAGATGGCACAGAATATAACGAGACCAACGGCCAGGCGTGTAGAAAACATAATATAAAACACCACTGAGAAAGCCAGACCGAATAGGCCCCAGTGAAACCAGGGCAGTGATGAGCTGATAAGGCTCGGCACGGGAATATCCCAGAGCATGCCGATTACCGTGAGAAAGATTACGGGGACGGCGATCCAGTGTATGAGTTTATTCGTGCTGTTTTGATGGCTGGCGCCGTATTCTTCGAGCCAGTCGCTGGCTGTTCTATTGCCTATCATGTTTTTTCTCATTGTTGTTCTGGGTGAGAGATTAGTGCTATTTATGAGTATTTCAGTGGTAAATAGCAAGCATGAATAGTGACCCTCTAGTCGGTTCAGCAGTGTATTGTCTTGAGATCCATTAGATTCGCCAGCATGGCTGGCTCCTGCGATAGAGTAATGAAAGATATGTTTTGTTTGGGAGCTTGCCATAAGGTGAGTGGCCATATTATGGCAGGAGAGGGCACACCTGGGGCGTGCAAGCGAATTATATAGGATTACTTTGATCCTATCCGTAAATTTAGTTAGCATGCTAACTTAATGATAAGGAATAGGTGGTAGCAAGACATGGCCGTAGGCTTATTGTCGTACGGGGCTTATTTGCCTCAATTGCGTTTACAGCGCAAATCTATAGCGGATGCTCACAGTTGGTTTGATGGTTCACTGCGTGGCTTAGGCCGTGGGGAACGCACTATGGCGGCTTGGGATGAAGATACGAATACTCTGGCCGTAGAGGCGGGCAGGCGCTGCTTAGCGGGCATTGATGCGTCTGTAAGTGGTTTGTATTTGGGCTCGACCAGCTTCCCCTTTCTGGATCGGCAGAACTCTGGCCTTGTGGGTGAGGCTCTCAATCTATCTTCCAGTCTGCAAACCTTCGATATTGCGGGTTCTCAAAAGGCGGGTACATCAGCACTGTTGGCGGCTTTGAAAGGTGCAGGCAATGGTGAGAATGGTTTGGTGATTGGTGCGGATAAGCGCCGAACCAAAGCCGCTTCAAGAGCGGAAATGAATTATGGCGATGGAGCTGCTTCTTTGCTGGTAGGTGAGGGGGAAGGGGTTATCGCTGAATTGGTTGCGACTCATACAGAATCAGTCGATTTTGTTGATCACTTTCGCACAGAAGAATCCGGTTTTGATTACGTATGGGAAGAGCGCTGGTTGCGTGATGAAGGGCTGATGAAGATTGTGCCCTCGGCAACCCAGAAGCTTCTGGAGAAGAGTGGTGTTACCTCGCAAGACATTACACATTTCTGTTGCCCGGTGGGCAGCGGTAGAGATCAGCAGGGTTTAGCCAAAAAGCTTGGCCTTAACGTTGAGGCTGTTCAGGATACTTTGCAGGCCAACTGCGGCAACACTGGAACGGCACACTCACTGTTGATGCTGGTAGGTGCTCTGGAAGCAGCACAATCAGGTGATTTGATTCTGGTTTTGGGCTTTGGTCAGGGTTGTGATCTTCTGTTGTTCCGCGTAACGGAGGCTATTGCTCAGCTTGGTGAACGTGTAGGCCTTAAAGCCAGCTTAACCACGCGGGTTGAAGAAGCTAATTACACCAAGTTCCTTTCTATCAATGGTCTGCTGGAAATGGAATACGGCCTGCGAGCGGAAACAGACAAAGACACTCGTCTCACAACCTATTACCGCAATCGCGCGCTCATCAACAGTTTTGTTGGCGGTAAGTGTTCTGCTTGCGGTACACAGCAAATACCTATGACCAATGTCTGTGTCAACCCGGAGTGTGGTGCAACGAGCACACAACAGCCTCAGCCTTTTAAAGAGGCAGAAGCGAAATTGGTTTCTTATACAGTTGATAGTTTGACCTATTCACCTTGCCCCCCCGCCTATTACGGCATGGTGCAGTTTAAAGAGGGTGGCCGCATCATGCTCGATTTTGCTGATGTGGAGCCGAATAAAGAACTGGAGGTGGGTATGCCGATGCGTGTTGTTTTCCGTATCAAAGATTTTGATCACAAACGAGGCTTTAAACGATATTTTTGGAAAGCTGCGCCGATCTACAGCACTCTTTCAGCTAAACAACAGGCGGAGCAGTAATCATGGCCTCAGGAATACGAGATAAAGTTGCCATTTTGGGTATGGGTTGCTCCAACTTTGGTGAACGCTGGAACAACAGCGCCGAAGATTTAATGCTTGAATCTTTTACTGAGGCATTGGCAGACGCGGGCATTGAAAAAGAACAGATTGAAGCGGCCTGGTTGGCCACGGCGCTGGAAGATCAGCACGTGGGTAAATCCGCTGTGCCTGTGGCCACGGCGTTACGTCTTCCCAATATTCCAGCTACACGTGTTGAAAACTACTGTGCCAGTGGCACCGAAGCCTTCCGTGGAGCGGTGTATGCGGTTGCCTCTGGCGCTTGTGATATTGCGCTGGCCATTGGTGTAGAAAAATTAAAAGATACTGGCTACGGCGGCTTGCCGCAGCGCAGTAGAGGTACAGCTAATGATCTCTACTGGCCGAATGTGTCAGCCCCCGGTTCGTTTGCGCAGTTGGCGTCGGCTTATATCAATAAGCACAAAATGAGCATGACGGACCTGAAACGCGCGATGGCACATGTATCCGTGAAAAGCCACGATAATGGCGCGTTAAACCCGAAGGCTCATTTACGTCGCCGTATTGATATCGACAAGGTACTGAATGCCCCCATGATTGCAGAGCCATTGGGTTTATTTGATTGCTGCGGTGTCAGTGATGGTTCGGCCTGTGCCATTGTCACCACTCCGGAAATTGCACGCCAGTTAGGCAAGAAAGATTTGGTGACTGTTAAGGCTTTACAAATCTCCGTCTCCAACGGCAGTGAGCTGCAATACAACGATTGGGATGGCAGTTATTTTAAGACGACCCGCGTAGCAGCTCAAAAAGCTTATAAAGAAGCCGGCATTACCAACCCCCGTGAAGAGTTAAGCTTGATTGATGTACACGACTGCTTCTCGGTGACTGAATTGGTCACCATGGAAGACCTTTATGTCTCGGAAGAGGGGCGCGCGTCGTTTGATATTCTTGATGGTTTTTATGACGCTGATGGCAAGATTCCCTGTCAGATTGACGGCGGCCTCAAGTGCTTCGGCCACCCGATTGGCGCCACAGGTCTGCGTATGATTTACGAAATGTACCTGCAAATGAACGGTCGCGCCGGTGAGCGGCAGGTGGCGATGGAACCTCGTTTCTGTTTGACCCATAACCTGGGTGGTTTCCCGTCGCAGAATGTATCGGCTATTACTATCGTAGGAAAAGAGGACGCGTAGACTTCTCTTTTTCTGGGCATACCTGTCATTCCCATGGAGGCGGAACCTGTGAGAGTGGAAATTAAACATTATAGAGTTAACTATGACTGACCACCTATTAGTAAAAAAACAAGGCGGTATTGCCCGCATCACCTTTAATCGCCCAGAGGCGAAGAATGCGGTATCGCTGGATATGCGTGATGCACTAATCGACGCTATGTTGGAAATAGAAAAAGATGAATCTGTTCGTTGTGTTGTATTGCGCGGTAACGGAGGCACTTTTGTTGCTGGGGGAGATATTAAAGGTTTTGCAGAATTAGCAAAGCTTCCACCTCAAGAAAGACACGATCACTTTGCAGAACGTATTTTAGTGATTCAGCCTTTGCTGCTGTGTATGCAGCGCATGGATAAGCCTGTTATAGCAGTGGTAGAAGGTGCGGCGGTTGGGTTTGGTTTTTCACTGGCGATGGCGGCGGATTTGGTGATTGCCGAAGAAAATGCCAAGCTGGGTTCTTCCTATGTGAAGCTGGGTATCAGTTTGGACGGTGCCGGCTCTTATTATTTGCCCAAATTAATCGGCATGAAAAAAGCGATGGAATTAGCCATGTTAGGCGAATTTATCGACGCCAAAGAGGCGCAATCGCTCGGTTTGGTAAATAGAGTGGTTACAAAAGAAAACCTGGAAGCTGAGGCCGAAAAACTGATTCAACGCCTAGCCAATGCGCCAACGATGGCTTTAGGAAGAATTAAACGTCAGCTCTATGCCTCGGAAGATAATTCTCTGAAGGAACAAATGGACTTAGAGGCGAAGTTTTTTGGTGAGTGTACGGCGACAGAGGACTGGGTCGAGGGTGTCACTGCGTTTACCGAAAAGCGAAAGCCTAGTTACAAAGGCAAATAATTTTTTACTTAGAATTGTTTTAAAATTCTGGATAATACTATGTTTGAAATAGATAAAAGCATGCCTGTTATGGTGACGGGAGCTGCAGGTTATGTGGCGGGTCGTTTGGTCGAGCGGCTACTTGATGAAGGGCTAACGGTTCATGCGACGGTTCGAAGTGTCGATAACCATGAGCGTGTCGGGCATTTAAGTGCGCTGGCTGAAACAAAGCTGGGGACGATTAAGCTGTTTGAGGCAGATTTGCTGGAAGAGGGCTCCTTTGCCGAAGCGGCGAACGGCTGCCAAATAATTTTTCATACAGCTTCCCCTTTTTTTACGGACTTTAAAGATCCACAGAAAGAATTAGTTGATCCAGCCGTTAAAGGAACGCGCAATGTACTGGATGCGGCGAGTAATACCCAGTCGGTAACTCGAGTGGTGGTAACCAGCAGTTGCGCTGCAGTTTATGGTGATAACTGCGACGCTAAAAATAAACCGAATTTTACGATGAGCGAAGCAGATTGGAATGTAACCTCTTCGCTCGTTCATAACTCGTACCATTATTCAAAGGTGATGGCTGAAAGAGCTGCTTGGGAAGTTTCTGAAGCGCAGAGCCAGTGGCAACTGGTGACGATTAACCCTTCTTTTGTTTTTGGTCCTGGCGTTAAAATGGATTTGTCTTCTGAATCCACTCAAGTGACCAAAATGTTTGGTGATGGAAGCGCCGAGGCGGGTATGCCGAATATGTATACCGGCCTTATTGATGTACGTGATCTTGCCGAGGCACACTTTCGTGCGGGGTTTAACCCTGAAGCATCGGGCCGCTATATTATCAGCGGTAGCAATGTGCCTTTTGCAGAAATTATTTCTGCTCTAGCGGAAAAATACGCGGGCCAATATCCGTTGCCAAAACGAACCATCCCTAAGTTTCTGGTCTGGCTGGTTGCGCCAATGTCTGGCATGACACGCCGCTTTGCTTCACGCAATATCGGCCATATTGTCAACGTTGATAATTCGAAAAGTATTCGTGAGCTGGGTATGACTTACCGGCCTTTAGGAGAAACCGTGCAGGAAGGTTTTCAGCAATTGATTGATGCGGGAGTGTTTAAAAAATAGGAATTAAGAGGCGTTATTTCCTTTCCCAGCCATTTCCCCTATCGATGTATTGTTCGGGAAGAGTTCTTTTGATTGTTTTGCCTCCTGCCAGTCTTTCTACGCTCGAGAGCGAGGTGCCATTTCGTTTTGCGATTGACTGGTAGTGAGCCTTACGTTTGGCGTTTACACTGCCTGCAATAGCTTTGGCTGCGCTGTCTTCTGTTACCACTCCAATATAGCCGGTGAAGCGCTCTCCCAGTAAGCCTTGTTGTTTAGCTTCTTGTAGGTCCAGAGCATTCGCATTGACTGCAAGCAGCAGTACAGCTAAGAATGTAAGTATCGATTTTATAGTTACTGACATAATAAATTTACCTTGCTGTGTTTTGGATACATCTAGAATAATTCGCTGTCATCGGAAAACAGGTCTTCAAGATCTTTGTCTATTTGTACACGGATTGCATGCTCAATCTTAACGTTTAAATTAATTGTGATGGGCTTTTCCGGTGGCTCTATTTTGACTGTTGGTGTACAGCCTGCCACTAGTGCCAATAAAGCAGCGATTAATATGATTTTGTTTGTAAAGGTCATGGTGTTTTCCGCCCAATCAGTTCCAACTCATGTATAACATTAGCACAGTGTGTCTTAACCGTTACTGAACATTTTGTTCTTGGTAATATCGACGCACTTTCTCATCAATTGCTCCGCTTAAACCGTCGACATAACGCAGGCTTTGCAGCAGTTTAAGAAGATTTTGCTGTAAGTTTATATTCAGTTGTACAGGTCGTTGAATATCTAGATCTTTATTCTTGCCTAATATCGACAACTCTAATATTAACTCTCCGTCGGGCTTGTAAGAGGGTAGGACTTTTAATTCGGTGTATTGAAAGTTTTTCAGTGAATCAAATAATATTTCAGTCCCCAGTGCTGTGCCTGCCATTGCGCTGGTGTCTGCCCGATAGCGAATTAAGCCGCCTGGTTTACGAGCCGATAGGTTACCCCCATCAATATAAATACCATCTTTAGTGAGTCTGATCGGAATCTTTCCATCAATAGTACCGTAGGCATCCATATCCTCCATTTCATACAGACTGACGACCTGTTCTAACTTAAGCCCATCCAGACTTACGCTCAGTTCATTTTCACTAAGATTGGGGTCAAATACCTGCCTGGATAAACCTATAGTGCCTCCCAAAAGGGTGGAGGAAGCGGAATGTAGATTGATCTTTGGTAATTCTCCATAGGATGAAGGCTCCAGATCGAAGACTATTTTGGTAGAGGTCAGTGGTGTGCCGACATCAATTTGTTCTACGTTGATGGTCTGCAGGCCAACCGAACGTATTTGAGGTGAAAGCTGTAGGCTGACAGTACCCGATAAGTTTGAAAAATAACTGTCCTGCCAGGCTCCGCCGAGCTGTTTAAGTTTGGTGTCCATACGGGCGTTTAATTGCTGTTGTTGTGCCATGCCATCCCAGTGGGCGCTTAGCGTGGATGAAAATTCTCCGCTGACGAGCGTTATAGGCAGATCGAAGCGTGTGAGTAGATTGGAGGAAGGCTGCTCAGGTGAAAATCTGACGGTGTCGGTTGCTATTAAAATTTTGGCTTGTTTGTGGCCAAGATCATAATTAACGTTAGTGGATAAACCTATGCTGCGGATGGCTTCGTAGAGGCTTCCCTGAATGGTTAGTGTGTCAGCGTTTAGTTTAAAGTCTTGTGTTATTTCAGTTAGATCCAGCGCCTGGCCATTGATTTGAGTGGTTAATTTATTGGCGGTTAATGTTCCCGCGGCGGTGATCGCACTGTTTATTTTCAGGCCTTTAAGCTCAAAGCGAACAGGTGAAATATCCAATGATAAATCGTTAAATATTAGTCCCTCAGTGAACACCTG
>JAUVQU010000071.1 GCA_030597965.1 Cellvibrionaceae bacterium | reverse complement strand
GAATTGAGTGAAGGCCTGTACGCTATCTATAAGGTTGAATTCGAAGTTTACATCGACGATGGCGACAGCGGTGACAAAAAAGGCAATGATACTTTTGAGTTGCGAAACTCTTACGTTGGTTTAATGGGCTCAGCCGGTACAGTGATTGCTGGTAAGCACGACACTCCAGCCAAATTAGCTCAGAAAAAGATTGACCTGTTTAATGACTTAGGCGGCGATATAAAGCAGACATTCGAAGGTGAAAATCGCGAATCAAACATAGTAATGTACACCACGCCTAAGATGGGTGATGTCAGCATGACAGCTGCCTGGGTTGCCAGCGAAGAAGACGGAGAAGATGATGGTGTGTCTGTTTCTGTAAACTACAGCGCGGGTGATATCTACTTGGCTCTGGCTGCAGATCAAGATGTAGATGGTCAGGACTTAATGCGCGCTGTGGCTGAGTATCAGGCGACTGATGCATTAAGGCTGGGTGTAATGTTCCAGCAGAACGAAGATGCTGAAGATTCTAATTTGAAAGATGAGTCTGGCTATTTTGTTTCCGCTGCCTACAAGCTTGATGGTGGTTACACGCTGAAGGCTCAGTATGGCGAGATTGAAGATGATGCTGACAAGGATGAAGAAGAAACCTTCTCTGTTGGTATTGACTACAAACTGGCTAAAAAGACCAAGGTGTTTGCATACTACACTGAAAACACCGATACATACGTTACAGGCGATGAATATAAAGTTGAAATCTTCGGTATTGGTATGGAACACAAGTTCTAATTAAAATTGGATAGTGTGTATAAAAAAGGGTGCAAAGCACCCTTTTTACGTATTAGTGAGAAAGTGTGAATTATTGTGCCCAGACATTTGGAGAAAAATTATGAAGCGTTTTTTGTTCATTGCTTTGACGGTTGTGGCATCATTTAGTGCTCTTGCGGAAAAACAGGGCTGCGAAGATGATGTGGACTTGGCTGACAGTCTGGATTTTTATGCTATGCATATTGAGTGTGCGGATGACCCTGTAACTCTCTACGACCCAAAATCAAAAGCTGGCTTTATGACAAAAGGTAAGGTTGTTTCTACCTATGAGAAAGCCGCTTCTAAAAAACTTGAGCAGGCAGCTGTTAAATCAGTTAATACCAACACAGCAGAAGTAAAAGCAGTCGCTGTCAATAATGCCGGTATGTTATTTAACATTCGTGAGCCTTTTACTATCACAGGCGGCCCCCAGTCAGCGTTGAATGGCTTGTATGTCCAGATGGTCCAATATTGCCCAGCAGGTTGGAGTAAAGAGCAGGAGTGGGTAGAGCCTGCTGAAAGTGGTTATTTTTTGCACTACCAATTCAGGTGTGCGGCTGAATAAGCTCTAATTTGAATATATTTAATTAGAAACCGCTGTGGCATAAAACCACAGCGGTTTTTTTTTATCCGCAGGGGGGTTAAAATAAGTACCGATTATCATGGATATGAATAGGTTCAACGGGGGGATTCAATGAAGATTAGGGGATTGATTGTTTTTTTTACCATTTCAGCAGGGCTGTTGGTTTCATTAGGGAGTCATGCGGAAGAGGTTGCCGACCCATGGGAAGATTTTAACCGCAGTATGTTTGCATTTAACGATGCGGCGGACACCTACTTCTTTAAACCAGTGGCGCAGGGTTATCAGGCGATAACGCCAGATCCCGTTGAGCATAGCGTTTCGAATTTCTTTTCCAACCTCACCGAAGTACGCAATATCGTCAATGATGTGCTGCAAGGAAAACTGGGACAGGCTGGTAATGATGCTGGGCGTTTAGTCGTCAATACGACGCTGGGTGTTGCAGGTCTGTTCGATGTGGCAAAGAACATGGGTTTTGAGAAGTCCGAGGGTGAAGACTTTGGTCAGACTCTGGCCGCTTGGGGAGTGCCGCAGGGACCCTATGTGGTTTGGCCTATTCTTGGTTCAAGCACTTTGCGCGACACGGGGGGCACTCCTGCTAATACCGCTCTTGACCCTATTTTCTGGGAGGATCATATTCCTACCCGAAATACAGTATTTGGTGTCAGTTTGATTGATGCCCGTGCGGGCTTCCTTGATACGGAAGAGTTGATCAGTGGTGATAAGTACACCTTTATACGAGATGCCTACCTCCAGCGTCGAGACTATTTGATTCAGGACGGGGAAGTTGAAGATACCTTTGGCGAAGATTCAGAAGACGATGACTTCTGATTCTTCGTTCGCTCTAAGAGGCCAGCATAAATGCTGGCCTTTTTTTTGCTTTTTTTCGTGAAAGGTTAACATCGTGAAGCGAAAAGTATGTGAATGACGGCTAAATCGGTTGCGACAAAAATACGATAAGAGTAGGGTTTGACCCCATAGGATTGCAAAAATAATTGATACCCGTAGCAACTATTTTATATCTAGGATAAATGGTTGTTGGAGTCCAGATTTAATGCCTGAAAAAGCTCGAAAACTGCTTGTCGTTGATGATGAAACCATCGTTCGCCAAAGTATAGTAGCCTACCTTGAAGACAGTGGTTTTGATGTTATTGAAGCTAATAATGGTCGGTTGGGCCTCGAACTCTTTAAAAAATATAATCCTGATCTCGTTGTCACTGACCTAAAAATGCCCCAAATGGATGGTTTGGAGTTGCTGGGCGAGATTCATAAGATAGACTTGGATATACCTGTCATCGTGGTGTCGGGTGCGGGTGTCATGGGTGACGTGGTTGAAGCCTTGCGTTTAGGTGCCTGTGATTACATGTTTAAGCCCTTGGTTGACATGGAAATGCTCGTCCACACGATATCTAAAAGTCTAGAGCGCAAAGAGCTGTTAGAGCAAAACCGCCGTTACCGTGAAGACCTAGAAGCTCTGAATCAAAAGCTGCAAGAAAATTTGTTGACGTTGGAAAAAGATCAGGAGGCCGGTCGACGCGTACAACAACAATTACTCCCCGCATCTCCCTTTGAGACATCCACTGGTTATGTTGCCGAGCACAAGATAATTCCTTCTCTCTATCTCAGTGGTGATTTCATTGATTTTACCTACAAGAGCGATCACTATTTAGGCTTTTATCTGACGGATGTTTCCGGTCACGGTTCATCATCAGCGTTTGCAACTATTTGGCTTAAGCACGTGGCAACGGCCTTGGCGCGAAGGCGTATACTGGTAGAGCAATCCATCAAGCGCAGTACGGCTACCAACGGTTTTTTATACGCTTTAAATAATGAGTTGTTAAATTCCAGGCTCGGTCATCACATGACGTGCTTTACTGGCTTGATCGACATGGAAAAAAACACGTTGAACTATTCCGTTGCCGGTCATTTACCTATGCCTATTATTAGTACGCCGGATGGACCGCGTTATTTGGAAGGTAAGGGCAGACCACTGGGGTTGTTCCCCGATCAGGACTGGGATTTTTACGAAATTGATTTCCCAAAAGGGTCCACCTTGGTGGGTTTTTCTGATGGTGTGCTGGAAGTATTGCCGCCTAAAGATCTTATCGAAAAAGAGGTCTATTTATTGGATATGGTGTCTCAAGGTAACACAACGTTAGATCAAATTATGAGCGCGCTTAATATTGAAGCGTTAGAATCCGTTCCCGACGATATTGCGATTTTAAGTATAAGTCGTGGCTATTAGTTAAAAAGCCTTTTCTCAACCACACTGTAGAACAGGCAAAAGAAGTTTAGAGGTAAGTTATGCAGCCACCAGGAAAAATTTGGGTTGCCGATCACAACGGAGTTTACGTCATTAAAATGGAGGGCGATGTGCGCCTGACATTGTGCGTATCCTTCGATCAGTTTATTGAAGATATGTTTAGCCGCGACGACTTCTGCTCGATCGTGTTTGATCTGACCAATGCTGAGTTGGTGGATAGCACGACGCTGGGTTTAATGGCGAAGATCTCGATTAGAGCTGATAAGTATAAAGGGTTAAAGCCTTCCATATTATCCTCATCAAAGAGCATGAGACGCCTACTGGAGTCCATGGGGTTCGAGGAGATTTTCGATATTATCGACAGTGAAGCCACTGCACAGGATGGTGATACCTGTGAGTGTGAGTGCGTTGGTAGCGAAGATGAAACCCGTAAAAAGGTTCTGGAGGCTCACAAAGCCTTAATGAGCTTGAACGAGAAAAACAAAGAGACCTTTCAGGACCTTGTGAAAAGTCTGGAAAATACCTAGTTAACAGTCGTTAAATTTTGGCTAGTTTCTTGGCGCGAATAAAGTCCGAATGGCGGATATAAAGTAATTCAGCGACCTTGCGGATGATGTGTTCCTCGTATTTATCCAGGTGGTCATCCGCAAAAGCAATTCGCCACATCCCCACTAATAATTGAAATTTGTCCTGCGGCTCGCAGTGTTTGTGAATCAGTGATGTGAACTGATGCAGCGAAGCGGCATCTGCTTGAGCGGTGTGGGCCAGCTCAATCAGCTCAGAACGAGTCTCATCGTCCAGTGAAAATTGTTTCTGCATTTCTTCTGCCAGTATATTCAGTTCTGGCTCACCAAAATTATCATCAATTGCAGCTACTTCAAGCATAAGAGCACAGGCTGCGAGTTGTTTGTCTTTCTCCGTAAGAACCGGATGCTCAGTTTCAGAGAGTTTATCGAAAAATTGTTGGATCTTCCTAAGCATTAATTTGCTCCTTACGTACAAATGTTAGCGCATCTTCAAGTACCTGAATGGTGGCTCCGTCGTGATAAGCGTTTTCACTGATATGGCGACGGAAGCTTCTGGCACCAGGTACTCCCTGGAATAGCCCCAGTATATGGCGCGTCATGTATTTTAGCTTCAAACCTTCCCTGATTTGTTTCTGGCAGTAGTCCATAAACGCCTCAGCCACTTCTATACGGCTGGGTATCACGTGCTTGTCATCGTAAAACAAGCGGTCTACATCGGCCAATATATAGGGGTTACTGTAAGCCTCACGACCCACCATGACGCCGTCCAGTAAGGGTATTTGCTCTTGGCATAACTCTAAATTATGCAGGCCACCATTAAGAATGATCTCAAGATCGGGGAATTGCTGCTTCAGGTCGTAGACCATCTCGTATTGCAGTGGCGGTATTTCACGGTTTTGCTTTGGACTCAGGCCTTGTAGCCAGGCTTTGCGAGCGTGAACAATAAACGTTTTACAACCGGTATCGGCAATGGTGCCGACAAAATCTACAAGGCCGGCGTAATCCTCCATGTCGTCCACACCAATACGATGCTTAATGGTGACATCAATATCCACTGCATCTTGCATAGCCTTCATGCCATCGGCAACCAGTGGCGCATGTTTCATCAGAATGGCGCCAATCATACCGTTTTGCACTCGGTCACTGGGACAGCCGCAGTTTAAATTTACTTCGTTGTAACCCCAGTCCTGTGCCATACGCGCACACTTGGCCAAATCCTGAGCGTTACTGCCTCCCAGTTGCAGAGCAACGGGTTCTTCCGCTTGATTGAACTCTAAAAAGCGAGCGGCATCACCATGAATAAGTGCGCCGGTTGTCACCATTTCGGAATAGAGTAGGGCATTCTTGGAAATTAAACGCCACAGGTAACGGCAATGGCGGTCAGACCAGTCCATCATAGGGGCAACGCTAAAACGTCTAGAAACTTTGATCATGCATTATATCTACGACTGAAATGTCTTTGAGCGCAAATTGTACAGGGTTTGGTGTTTATTTTAAGTGTATTAATTAATCTGAGGTCACTTGTTTCAGCGCTTCTCTCTTGGCTCAATTAAACCGTTAAGATCTATAAAGAGCGGTTGCTGCTGGCTGGTGATGAGACTAATATTTAAATTTGTCTCATTCATTATATAGTTGTGTATTGTCCTCGTGGCATGAACCTCACCACAATAAAAATAATCAGGGAATGCTTAAGTGAAGAAACCATTAGTGATGAAGAAATTGTCACTCAGTAAGCGGTTGGCCCCGCTCGTGATTGTCGTTGTCTGTACTTGGCTTATTGGTTGTGAAAAATCGATGGATGCAGTGCCCCAGGAGGTTGTCGACAGTGTATTAATGGTCGATACCTTGATGCTCACAGCAAAGCCTAGTACCTATCAAATACAAAGTTTTGGCCGCTTGGTTTCTGCAGAAAAAATACGTGTGGGAGTGGAAGTGCCCGGAACGGTAACGCAGGTGTATTTTCGCGAGGGACAGGAAGTTCTTGCCGGTGATAAGTTGTTGTCACTGGATGATGCCAAACAAAAGCTGCGTTTGACTCGTGCCAAGGCGAATGTTGCAGGCGCGAAAGCGGGCTTGGAACAAGCACAGCAGACCTACAAGCGCTTCGCCTCTCTGGGAGATAAAGGCGCAGTGTCTAAAGACGAACTTAATAAAATAGCATCAACCTACGCGAATGCGGTGGCGCAATTGGCGCAGGCCAAAGCCGAACAGAATCTGGCACAACAGCAATTACAGGATTTAGTCGTAATCAGTCCAGTCGATGGAATAATAGAGGCGGAATCTGTAGAGCCGGGGCAAAAAGTACAGCCCGGAGAACAGTTAGGCGTATTGCAAACACGCGGTAGTTTGCAGCTGGTGACGTTTGTTAATGAAGCAGAGGTTAATCATCTTTCCATTGGCGCTAAAGCCAGTGTTGAAATTGCTAATGCCGAGTATGAGGCGACCTTAGAGTCTGTGTCCGTCACGGCTAATGTTCAGACGGGTAACTTTGAAGTGAAGCTGCGAGTGCCCAATCCTGACGGTAAGCTCCGTGAAGGCATGAGCGCTACGGTAAGTCTAAGTGTTAATGATACCAATCCATTGCTGGTTGTGCCGCGTGCGGCGGTTGTAGATCGGCATCGTAAGCGCATAGTGTTTGTTATTGAAAATGGAACTGCCCGAGCCAAAGAGCCTCGTGTTGGCTTGACGGTAGGGGACGGACTTATCGTCTACGAAGGCCTTAGTGATGGTGATCAGTTGATTATTGCGCCTCTCAGTTTAGTGTCCGATGGGATGCAAGTGAGCGCCAAACCTGACGTAACCGCTTCCGAAGCGGGGCAGTAATTCGTGAGTCGAATATTCCAGTATTTTATTGAGCGGCCTCTGGTCGTAAACCTCATCATGATCATGGTGATTTTACTCGGTATGGAAAGGGTGCTGACAGGCCCTATTCAGTTTGCCCCAGTGATTGATTTTGGTATCTATTCCATCACCACCATACGCCCTGGCGTTAGCCCTGAAAAAATGGAAGTCAGTGTCACTGTGCCCCTCGAACAAGAGCTACTGGAGGTGGATGGAGTCAAGCAGATGATATCCAATACGGTTGAGGGCTTGTCGATCATTCAGGTGAACGCAGACCCTAGTGCGGATAAAGCTCAGTTGGCTAAAATCTACGGTGACTTACAGAGAGCGATCGATCGTGCTGTTGCTCGTTTGCCTGATGATCTGATCGAAAAACCTGAACTGCGTAGTATTACTAATGAAGACATGCCGCTGTTGAGGATTTTGATTTCCGGCAATATTGATGAGGAATTACTGCGTAAAGTCGCAAAAAAATTGCAGAATCAATTACGGGAAATGCCCGACATAACAACTGTGGATTTAGAGAGCTATCGGGATAGAGAAGTGCGGTTATTATTGGATCCGCTTAAGCTTAATCAACTGGGTGTGTCTTTTGAAGAAATTGAAAAAGCTATCCGCAATCGTAATGTCAGTGATACCGGTGGTGCCTTCGATTCTTTTGTTGGTGAGCAGGATGTCATGGCGTTGGGTGAGTTTGATGACCCTAAAGAAGTACAGGATGTTATTTTAAGAGCTTCTGGTTTTGGTGATTTCCTTCGCATTAGAGATATCGCTAATGTAGTCATGGATTATGAAGCGCCGCGTGTTTTGCACTCTATCAATGGCCGCTCAGGCATCATGATGAACCTTAAGGCTGACTCTAATAATAATGAGATGAAGCTCGGGGAAGCGGTTGAAAAAGTACTTGATTCCGCGAGATCAGATTTACCCCGCGGTGTGCATTTGGATGTTGTCTATGAGCGTTATAATACCACCCGAAGTACACTCAATGTACTGCTGGACAATGCCCTTATTGGTGCGTTACTCATCGCCATGGCACTCATTCTCTTCTTTCCGTGGCGAGCAACATTTTGGGTGATTATGGGACTGCCCACCGCTATTTTATTGGCGTTAGTACTATTCCCTGTGGCTGGCGTAACGCCCGATAACACATCTCTATTTGCCATTGTGATGATGCTGGGGTTATTGGTAGACGATGCCATCGTCATCAGCGAGAGTATTTATCGCTATCACGAACAGGGTTACGACCCGAGAACCTCGGCATTGCGTGGTACGTTGGATGTTGCTAAACCCGTATTTGTTGGCGCACTTACAACACTTTTAGCTTTTACTCCCTTGTTATTAGTTGAGGGATTGGACTCCAAGTTTTTATGGGTTGTTCCGGTGACAGTGATTTTGGTGATTACGGCGTCACTGCTGGAATGTAACTTTTTACTGCCTTCCCATCTCGCTAAATCATTACACCATTCAAAAGGCGCTAAAAACAAAGCGCGCTGGTTTTTAAAAGTAGAAAATACTTACCGTAGTTTTTTGCAAAGTGCGACCCAATATCCACGTCGCTGGTTAGTGGTGGTGGTCATTGCTTTTGCAGTGTTTACGACCTTGGTTAGCGCCTTTATGAAATTTGAAAGTTACCCTGTTACAGATTCCAGTACCATCGTAGTGCTGGTCGAATTACCGACGGGTAGCTCGCTTGAAAAAACCGCTGCTGCGTTACAGGATATAGAGCAAAAGGTGAACTTAGCTGTAAGCTCTGAACACATTAAAAATATGTATTCGGTTGCGGGGCATCACGACAGTGGACGTTTAGATTTTGTTATTGAAGGCCAGCATAGCAGTTGGGGTAAAGTCATGATCGAATTAGTGCCGGGGGGAGAACGTGAAGTTAGAGCTCCAGTTATTGCGCAGCAGATACAGGCGCGTCTAGACCCTATGCAGGCAGAGTTTGAACGACTATCCGCTATTGTGACGCTGGAAACCCCTCCCACTGGCTTCCCTGTGGAAATCCAGGTCATTGGCGCTGGTGATGAGCGAGGTCAAATAGCCGATGAGCTCCTGGCTTACCTGCATGCCGACCCCGATGTCACCGAAGCGTGGAGTAATTACAAGCCGGGTAAAAGTATTATCAGTCTCGATTTAGACCATGAGAAAATGGCCGCCTACGGCTTGCAAGTGGCTTCGGTTACCAAGGCCATCAAAGTCGCTTTTGATGGTTATATCGTGGATGAATTGCAAACCCTCAATGAGCGAATCCGTTTTCGTTTGCAGCTGCAACAGGAGCATCGTGGTGATGTCAGTGCCTTTCGTTCACTGTTGATCCAAAATAATCGCGGCGAGCAAATTCCGTTGCGTAGTATCGCCAGTTTCGAAGTCTTGCCTGGGCAGGAATCTATTCTTCACTACGCAGGCAGCCGCACAGAAACCGTTTACGGCAACATTAACCGCAACACCAGCTCCGTTACAGAAGTGAACGAACGGGCTATGGCGTTTATTACGGAGAGTGAATTTGGTAAACGCTATCCAGCAGCACGGGTCAAAATACAAGGCGAATACATGTCCCAACAGGCTACATCCGACACCATGGGTATGGCGTTACTGCTGATTCTGGTTGGCATCCTGTTCTTAATGATTCTCTTGTTTGATTCACTCGTGCAGCCGCTGCTGGTGATGCTGGTTATTCCCTTTGCGTTTGTCTCCGTGATGTTTGTGTTTTTATTGCAGGGCACCACTATCAGCGTTCCGGCGCTGGTCGGTTTTATGGGCTTGGCGGGGGTATTGATAAACAGTTCACTGGTAATGATTGATCAAATTAATCGCCTGCATCAGCAGTCTATAGAGCAGGGGATTCAGCAACAGGGGAGCTCCATCAGCCGTGACTCAATTATTGAGGGCTCGGTATACCGTTTACGCCCGATTGTTCTAACTGCAATGACCACCGCAGCAGGGCTAGGCCCAGCGGCTTACGGTTGGGCGGGTGTGCACTTCAGCTTAACATCGATGATCATGGTAATGTTTTGGGGTGTGGTTGTGGGTGCTGTTATTACACTGGTGACACTGCCAGTGTTCTTGGCCTTTGTGAGTGACACACAAACAAGGTGGAAGCAGTTTAGGGGGTAGGGCTGTATTACGAAGAGTTCCTTCGGTATTCAGAAGGGGTTTTACCTGTCCATTGCTTAAATGCCCTGCGAAAAGCACGAGGATCACTAAAGCCCAATTGGTGAGTTATTTGCTCGAGAGGTAGCTGTGAATGAGTCAGTAATTCTTTGGCGATCTCGGATCGGCAACGCTCCTTTTCGAGAATATTGCTTACGGATTTATTCCCAACGAAGCCGGTGCGGCTTTTGGGCACGAGCAACTTAACAAACTGGATAGGTTCACCGAGCTGCGTCAGGATATATTTGACCGTCACACCGCATTTCTAGAAAAGCACAGTGATATTTTTATAATCCCCCGTGTGCATCCGGACTGTAAAACCACATGGATATGCTATCCAGTTCAACTGCGCCCCGAATTCAGCTGTAGCCGTAGAGATTTACAAGTATTTCTCGAGGAGAATGGTATCTTCACGCGGGTTATTTTCACCGGTAATGCCGCCCGACAACCGATGATGAAAAATGTCGAATTCCGTATTGACCCTGAAGGTTGCCCCAATGCCGATCAAGTCATGGAGTATGGGTTGATGTTGCCGTGCCACCCGACAATGACTCATGAAGACTGCGATTACCTTTACGAAGTGCTGGAAGAATTTATTGCCAAACAGAATTTAAAATAATAAATAATTTATAAAACGGAGCGATTAATTATGAGTACAGATAACTCAGAGTTTCTGAATAAATATGGCCCATGGGCATT
>JAUVQU010000208.1 GCA_030597965.1 Cellvibrionaceae bacterium | reverse complement strand
GTCGAACCTGAAAAACGCAAAGCGATTTAAATATCAGGCACTTAGCTTCATATATGCGATTATTTTCGACCAGAAAACTTCACTCTCAGGCGTTTTTCTGGTCGACGGTGTGACACAGGGACGTGTCACCATTGGCCGATTAGGCCAATGCGAGCGCGCAAAAGGCCAGTAAAATCGCATTTTTACGATAGGCTTTTGTGCAGCGACGCTCTGGAAAAGTCACGGAAGACTTTTCCAGAGCTAACTAACTAGTCCTGTACGAGTTAACCGTAAACCGGAAACCGCTTACACAACTCCAATACCTTTGCTTTCACATCAGCAATGACTTCTTCGGAGCTGCCATTTTCCAGGCTTTCCAAAACGTCACAGATCCAGTTGGTCAGAGTTACGGACTCTTCAACACCAAAACCGCGAGTAGTGATCGCCGGAGTACCAACACGCAAACCAGAGGTTACAAACGGTGAACGCGGGTCGTTAGGTACAGAGTTCTTGTTCACAGTGATGTTCGCTGCCCCCAATGCCGCATCGGCGTCTTTACCTGTGTACTCTTTACCAATCAGGTCAACCAGCATCAGGTGATTTTCAGTACCACCAGATACGATGTTAATACCGCGCTCGATGAACGTTGCCGCCATCGCTTTGGCATTTACTACAACCTGCTTTTGGTAAACCTTGTAGTCATCGGACATGGCTTCTTTGAAAGAGATCGCTTTGGCCGCAATCACGTGCATCAAAGGGCCACCCTGGCCGCCGGGGAATACCGCTGAGTTCAGTTTCTTCTCAATGGCTTCGTTGGCTTTAGCCAGAATCAAACCTCCGCGCGGGCCACGCAATGTTTTGTGCGTAGTGGTGGTCACAACGTCGGCAAATGGTACCGGGTTCGGGTATTCACCCGCAGCAACCAAGCCGGCAACGTGCGCCATATCAACAAACAGATAAGCGCCGACCTTGTCAGCTATGTCGCGGAAACGCGACCAATCCATTATCTGAGAGTAAGCAGAGAAGCCCGCCACGATCATCTTTGGCTTGTGCTCAACCGCCAGCGCTTCGATTTCATCGTAATCAACTTTACCCGTCTCAGGATTCAAACCGTACTGAACAGCGTTGTAAATCTTACCGGAGAAGTTCACGGAAGCGCCGTGGGTCAGGTGGCCACCGTGTGCAAGGCTCATACCCAATACGGTATCGCCAGGGGCACACAGTGCCGCGTAAACCGCATTATTAGCCTGTGAGCCAGAGTGTGGCTGCACGTTGGCGTAATCAGCACCGAACAACTCGCAAGCACGGGAAATAGCCAGAGCTTCCGCCTGGTCAACGTACTCACAACCGCCGTAATAGCGCTTACCTGGGTAGCCTTCCGCGTACTTGTTGGTCAGCTTAGTACCCTGAGCGGCCATCACCATAGGACTGGTGTAGTTCTCTGAGGCGATCAGTTCAATGTGCTCTTCCTGGCGAGTGGACTCACTTTGGATAGACGCCCAAATTTCTGGATCAAACGATGCGATGGTCTGTGCTTTATCAAACATGGATATATCCCTGTGTTCAGCAATAAAAGGGGGGGTATTTGAGGCGCGGATTGTACACTATTTGCGCGACTTTGGGCGCACATAAATGAGGAAATTATCAGCGTCACACAAGCATTTATTGGTACACCAAAAATACTCCTAAAAAATCGATACTAAATATCTATATTTTCTGATTTTCAGTTGCTTAACAATGACTATAATGTGCTCACTCAATTATCGGCTTAGGATTTCTCTATGGAAAACAGCAGCGCCCACGGCGGATCACTCATCAACCTCTATGTTGAAGATGATTTACTGCAAGCCGAAAAGGAAAAAGCCAAATCAAACGTCTCTTGGGATTTAACCCCCCGGCAGATGTTTGATATTGAATTACTGCTCAACGGCGCCTTTTCGCCATTAACAGGCTACTTATCAGAAGCAGACTACAACTCCGTAATTGAAAACATGCGCCTTGCCGACGGCACCCTGTGGCCAATGCCGATCAACCTCGACATTACCGCGGCCTTCCGTGAAAAGATTAATCTGAGTGACGAAATCACCCTGCGTGATCCTGAAGGCGTGGTCATTGCCAACCTTACAGTGACCGATATCTGGACGCCCGATAAAGAGCAGGAAGCCGAAAAGGTATTCGGCACGACCGACACCACTCACCCGGGTGTTCACACGCTACTTAACGAGAACAACCCCATCTATGTTGGCGGTCGCCTGACCGGTGTTACGCCGCCACTGCATTACGACTTCAGGCAGTATCGTCGCAGCCCTAGTGAATTGCGTCAGCACTTTGCAGACGAAGACATCAACAATGTTATTGCCTTCCAGACGCGCAATCCAATCCATAAAGCGCACGTCATTATGATGAAGCGTCTCATGGCGAAACATCAGGCAAACTTAGTAATTCACACGGCGGTAGGCATTACCAAGCCCGGTGACATCGATCACTTTTGTCGCGTACGCTGTTACGAAAAGATTATCAACAAGTTCCCACAGGGCACTGCCGAGATTGACCTACTGCCGCTGGCCATGCGTATGGGCGGGCCACGCGAAGCTGTATGGCAATCCATCATTCGCCAGAACTACGGTTTCACCCACTTTATTGTTGGCCGCGATCACGCGGGCCCAGGCCGCAACAATAATGGCGGCTTATTCTATGGCCCAACCGAGGCGCAGGAACTGGTCTCGTCACTGCAAGACGAGCTGAACATTCAGATACTCAAAGCGCCATTTCTTCGCTACGTAAAAGATCGCGGCGAATTCTGCGAAGAACATGAATTGATGTCCGGTGAAGCGGGGCTGTACATCTCTGGCGCAGATCTAAAAGAGCTGCTCTGCAAAGGCGAGAAAGTACCTGACTGGTTCGCTTTCCCCGAGGTTATCGAAGAGCTCAACCACACACTGCCACCACGCTCCAGGCAGGGGATCACCCTGTTTTTTACCGGCCTATCCGGCTCAGGTAAATCAACTCTTGCTAATGGCGTGATGGTAAAGCTGCGTGAGTTGGGTGGCCGCAAGGTATCACTGCTCGACGGAGACATTGTGCGTAAGAACCTGTCCAGTGAACTGACCTTCTCAGTAGAACACCGCAACTTGAACATTGAGCGTATCGGCTACGTTGCCAGTGAAATCACCAGGAATGGTGGCGCAGCAATTTGTGCCCCTATCGCTCCGTTTGAGAAAACACGCGAAACTGTTCGCAAGATGATTGAGGATGTTGGTGTATTTGTTGAAATTCACGTTTCCACCCCCATTGAAGTGTGCGAAGCACGCGACCGTAAAGGCTTTTACGCCATGGCGCGCGCCGGGAAAATTAAAGACTTCACTGGAATTGACTCTCCTTATGAAGCGCCGAAAAATCCACAGTTAAGAATCGACACATCCCAACACGAAATGAGCGAAGCCGTCGACATTGTGATCGACATGCTCCTTGAAACAGGCTTGCTCGCAAAACCGCAACCAGAATCTAAAATCGAGTACGAAATTTGAAATCGCAGGACATTGCAATGAACCAAGAAAAACTGACACACCTAAAATTACTGGAAGCCGAAAGCATCCATATCTTCCGTGAAGTAGCGGCGGAATTCGACAATCCCGTCATGCTTTATTCTGTCGGTAAGGATTCATCCGTACTGCTGCACCTGGCGCGCAAAGCGTTCCACCCGGGCAAAATTCCTTTCCCGCTACTGCACGTAGACACCACGTGGAAATTCCACGAGATGATCGAATTCCGCGATCGCATGGCCAAAGAATACGGTTTTGATCTGCTCACGCACATCAATCCTGAAGGCGTAGCAATGGGCATCGGCCCATTCACCCACGGCAGCGCCACACATACCGACGTCATGAAGACTCAGGGCTTAAAGCAAGCACTGAATCACTACAAGTTTGATGCCGCCTTTGGTGGCGCACGTCGCGACGAAGAAAAGTCTCGCGCAAAAGAGCGTGTGTATTCATTCCGCGACAAGAACCATCGCTGGGATCCTAAGAACCAGCGTCCGGAACTCTGGAATATATACAACAGTGAAGTAGACCCAGGCGAAAGCATCCGTGTTTTTCCACTGTCTAACTGGACTGAGCTGGACATCTGGCAGTACATCTACATGGAAAATATTAAGATCCCTGACCTGTACCTTTCCAAGCCACGCCCAGTAGTAGAGCGTGACGGTACGTTGATCATGGTCGACGACGACCGCATGCCATTGGAAGAAGGTGAAGTGCCAATGATAAAGAACGTGCGCTTCCGCACTTTGGGCTGCTACCCACTGACGGGCGCTGTTGAGTCCGATGCCGCCACACTGCCTGAAATCATTCAGGAAATGCTGCT
>JAUVQU010000150.1 GCA_030597965.1 Cellvibrionaceae bacterium | reverse complement strand
ACTGGCTAAAAACCAGCTGTATGTTTCAATGTGTGAATTGATGAAACGCTTCCCGAATGTGGAACTGGCTGAAGAGCCAAAACGTGACATCATGAATCACAATGCGATTGTCTTTGAGGCCCTGCGCCTGAAAACAAATATTTAAAGAGGTAAATAACAAGCTAGAAAAAGGCGTCTCCGGGTAACCGGCGACGCCTTTTTCGTCTTTACAGTCTGTGTCTCTAAGCATAGACTGACGCAATCTTGTCGGGGTGCTAAAGGCCTATATTTTATAGGGGTTTGGCTGAGATCTAACCCGTCGACCTGATCCGGTTAGTACCGGCGTAGGGAACAAGGTGAACCGCCATTCGTTTCCTCGCGGTTCTCTTCTTCTTTAGCGCTGCCCCGGTCATTATTTGAGGGACAGAGTGTCTAGCAACGATACACAATCAGTAAACCAGCCAACGCCAGTGGTATTGACCATTGCGGGTAGTGATCCGTGCGCGGGTGCTGGTTTGCAGGCGGACCTTAAAACCTGCTCTGCTTTGGGGGTGTATGCCTGTACGGTGGTCACAGCCATCACCGCTCAAAATACGCTGGGCGTGCAGTCTGTTTGGCCTGTCTCAGCTGAGCAGTTACGCGATCAACTCAATGCTATTGGTGGCGACATCAAACTGGCGGCTATCAAAGTCGGCATGCTGGGTGATGAGGCCCTGGTCTCCGAGTTGATTGTCTGGCTGGAAACCCGAAAAGCCCAAGGCTTCCACTGTTCGGTTATTATCGACCCGGTATTGGTTTCATCCAGTGGTAAGTCATTGTTGAGTGAAGCTGGTTGTAGCTTGCTGAAAAAGAAACTACTGCCATTCGCCAGTTTGCTAACACCAAATCTTGCAGAAGCTGCAGTGCTGTTAGGCGTGAAGGCGGCGCAGTCAGATACAGAGATTCAGCAGCAGGGACAAGCATTATTGGCACTTGGCTGTGAGGCAGTATTGATCAAGGGTGGGCATGCTGAAGGTGATCAATGTGTCGACTGGTTATTCACTGGCGATCAACGTATCGAGAAGTTCAGCAGCGAGCGCATAGATACGAATAGTGATCACGGCACAGGTTGTACCCTGGCTGCGGCTATCGCCGCTTGTCTGGCTTATCAATTGCCTCTCGGTGACGCAGTCGCCGAAGCGAAGCAATATTTGGCGGGGGCATTACTGCACTCCGATCAATTGCGTATTGGTGGTTTAGCCGCTGCCGAGAATAGTTCGGGTGAGGGGTTCGCTAAAGTAAGCGGCCCTTTGCATCATTTTTATAGACAGTGGCCAAGTGCTGCTGAAACTGATCAAGAAGCACATTAGGGCTTTGTTTAGGAGTTAATCATGGGTTCTGCCAGCGACATCAATAAAATACTCAGTGAAACAGCACAGGTGGATGAGGCGTCTATTCAGCCGCTGCCAAATTCCGAAAAAGTGTATTTGGAAGGTTCTGATCCTTCTATTCAGGTGCCTGTGCGTGAAATCAGTCTGGCGGATACGCCCACTGATTTTGGCGGAGAAAAGAATGCTCCGGTGCGTGTTTACGATACCTCTGGGCCTTATACGGACCCGGCGGTAACCATCGATTTACGCAAAGGCCTTGCCGAGGTGCGTACGCCCTGGATTGAAGCCCGCGGTGATTGCGAAGTGCTTGAGCAAAACAGTTCAGTGTTTGCCAATGAGCGCTTGGATGCCCCTGAGCTGGCGAAGCTGCGTTTTGATTTAAAGCGTAAACCACGTCGCGCTAAAGCCGGTAAAAACGTATCGCAGTTGCACTACGCACGTCAGGGCATTATCACTCCAGAAATGGAATATATTGCCATCCGTGAAAACATGGCGCGCGCAGCAGCTGCCGAACAAGGGCTTTTGGAAAGGCAGCACGAAGGTGAAAGTTTTGGTGCCAGTATTCCTAAGGAAATTACGCCAGAGTTTGTTCGCTCTGAAGTAGCCCGTGGTCGCGCTGTCATCCCTTTGAATATTAACCATCCTGAAGTGGAGCCCATGATTATTGGCCGTAATTTCCTTGTGAAAATTAACGGTAACATAGGCAATTCGGCGCTGGGTTCTTCCATTGAAGAAGAGGTCGAAAAATTAACCTGGGGCACACGCTGGGGAGCGGATACCGTGATGGATTTGTCCACCGGTAAAAATATTCACGAGACCCGTGAGTGGATTATCCGTAACTCCCACGTGCCGATTGGTACTGTGCCGATTTATCAGGCATTGGAGAAAGTAAACGGTGTTGCCGAAGACCTGACCTGGGAAATCTTTCGCGATACGTTAATTGAGCAGGCGGAGCAGGGCGTGGATTATTTCACCATCCACGCCGGCGTGTTGCTGCGTTATGTGCCGCTGACGGCGAAGCGTGTTACAGGCATTGTTTCTCGTGGTGGTTCCATCATGGCAAAGTGGTGTCTGGCTCATCATAAAGAAAACTTCCTCTACACTCACTTCGATGAAATCTGCGACATCATGAAGGCTTACGATGTGACTTTTTCGCTGGGTGATGGCCTGCGTCCGGGTTCTATTGCGGATGGTAACGATGAGGCGCAATTCGGCGAACTGGAAACCTTGGGTGAATTAACAAAGATCGCCTGGAAGCACGACGTGCAGTGTTTCATTGAGGGGCCGGGTCATGTGCCAATGCACATGATCAAAGAGAACATGGATAAGCAGATTGAAGAATGTCACGAAGCGCCTTTCTATACGCTTGGCCCTCTAACCACCGATATTGCGCCGGGTTACGATCACATCACCTCTGGTATCGGGGCTGCGATGATCGGTTGGTACGGCTGCGCCATGCTTTGTTATGTGACACCCAAAGAGCACTTGGGCTTGCCGAATAAAGACGATGTAAAAACCGGTATTATTACTTACAAGATTGCCGCTCACGCGGCGGATTTGGCTAAAGGTCATCCGGGTGCGCAATTGCGTGACGATGCGCTTTCTAAGGCGCGTTTTGAATTCCGCTGGGAGGATCAGTTCAACCTGGGGTTGGATCCGGATACGGCTCGCTCATATCACGATGAAACACTGCCGAAAGACTCCGCCAAGGTGGCCCATTTCTGTTCCATGTGTGGTCCTAAGTTCTGTTCAATGAAGATTAGTCAGGAGGTGAGAGACTATGCCGCAGAGAACGGTACCGAAATTACCCCCTTGGAAGATGGCGAAGAGCAGATCGTGAAGATGATTGATGTGAAGGCAGAGATGGAGCAGAAAGCTCAAGAATTCCGCGAGCAGGGCGCAGAGATTTACTCAAAGGTATAACGATTAAATAAGCGAAAAGAGCCACAATACGAATGGATTTTTTAAAGGCCGAATTTGGTCATGGCGATGTAAAGCTTTTGAAACGTGAAACGTTATTTCAAGGTTTTTTTCGCTTTGATGCAGTGGAATATAGGCATCGTTTATATAAGGGCGGCTGGAGTGATCCCGTGCGTCGTGAAATTCTGATCCGGCCTGAGGCTGTGGGTGCTGTGCTCTACGATCCGGAAAACGATTTGGTCGGGTTGGTTGAGCAGATTCGCCCTGGCGCAATTGGAAATAATACATCACCTTGGTGTCTGGAGGTGGTCGCAGGTATGGTTGAGCCGGGCGAGGATATTGATCAGGTTGTATACCGTGAAATGGAGGAGGAAACGGGCGTTAAGCCATCTTCCATTGAGTACATTTGTCACTATATGGCCAGCCCTGGAGGTTGTACGGAGAAACTCCATGTTTACTGCGCTCTGGCTGAGCTGAAAGGGTTGGATGGTGGCGTCAGTGGTCTGGATACGGAAGGCGAAGACATTCGTCTACTGGTGATACCCGCAAAGCAGGTCTTTGGTGAGTTATACGGCGGACGTTTTAATAATGCAGCCACGATGATTGCCCTGCAATGGCTGCAGGTCAATCGTAAGAGGTTAAGGGACTTTAAGGACCCGTGTAAGGCCCCGTGATTTTTCAGTTGCGCCTATGCTGAATAGAAATAGCGACGCGTTTAACATTTTTAATCATTGCGAGGATAGATAATGCCAGCTACCAGTCTTAAGCAAGACAACATTATACGTGGCAATTATCGGTCTGATCATGAACAATTAAAAGTAAGGCGTCGTTATCATGTGGATCTGTCATCACACATAGCTTGTTGTGAGGGGAACTACGCTCGCTTGATTAAGTTAATGGGTGACTGGGGTAGGGATGGTCGCTGGTACTTTGAGCTGAATTTAAAAAACACAGTCGACAGAAATATCACGATAGATATTTCTGATAGAGCTAAATACACTACATCAATTACAATAGACCAGCGCTCGGCTTCGCCAGCTTATAATTTATCGTTAAGTGTTCGTCTTTATCATGATGCCAGTATGGCTGAGGTGTTGGCTTGGAGCGGGCACAGGCAGCTGGAGGCTCGCTACGACTATCCGAATACAAAAATGTATCTGGCTGATGAAAAAGCTCAATGTAATCGGTTTTTAAGTGAGTGGCTGGACAACAGTTTGAGGTACGGGTTGTCTGGTCAGAAATTTATACCAACAGGTTCGTCATTATAATTTAGCTGCAGGTTAAGGATCAGTACATGGATCATGCGTTATAACAATAAGGAGTGGGTGTGAGTCGAGTCGAGTCCTTGCGACTACTGCAGGTTACGGATTGTCACTTGGGGGCAAACCCTGGTGAGCTGTTGCTTGGCTTAAATCCAGATGAAAGCCTGGCCGATGTTTTGGCTTTGCTTGCGCTAACGGAATCCTCTGCCGATTGCCTCGTGGCCACGGGTGATATATCGAGCCAGGGTGAGCTTGAATCCTATCATCGCTTTCTTCATTCGCTTCAGGGCAATCTGAGTATGCCGATGGGCTGGTTGGCTGGTAACCACGATGTTGCGGTTGATATGAAGGCAATCAGGCAACCGAGCTTATTCATTGATTACATGGATCTGGGCCCGTGGCAGATTATTTTGCTGGACTCCAGTGTGCCCGGCGAGATCTATGGCAATATTTCAGAAGATGAATTACAGCGCCTTGAAGGCTTGTTGAATGTCAGCGATAAGCATACGCTCGTGTTTGTTCATCATCAGCCGGTTCCTGTAGGCAGTGCCTGGATGGATCAGTACATCATCCGTAATGCAACGCGTTTGCTCGATCTATTGGCGCAGCATCAGCATGTTAAGGGTCTTATCTGGGGACATGTGCATCAGGATTTTACGGCTACCCGTGAGCATATAAAACTTTATGGTACTCCATCGACGTGTATTCAATTTAAGGCCAATAGTGATGGCTTTGCCCTGGATACATCTATGCCGGGCTATCGCTGGTTTGATCTGCATGCAGATGGCCGATTTGATACGGGTGTGAAGCGGGTCTCTGAAAAAGATTATTCTATTGATTTCTCGTCTGAAGGGTATTAAGTCTCCACAGATGCAAACACTTATTTACTTGCATGGGTTTTTAAGTTCTCCTGGCTCAATCAAAGCACAGCAAACCAAAATCTGGCTCCATCGGCATCGGCCAGAGATTAATTATCTTTGCCCATCTCTGAGCCCCTACCCAGAAGAAACCCAGCAGCAGTTGGATCAGTTGGTCACTCGGTTAGATGTTGAGTCCCGGTCAGTCGGTTTAGTGGGAAGTTCGCTGGGTGGATTCTGGGCAACCTATCTTGTAGAGACCTATGGGGTGAAAGCGGTCGTGATCAACCCCTCTGTCCACCCTTACGATATGGTGAATGAACTGTTGGGGCAGACGCTCAAGAATTTCTATAGCGATGACGAGTATCAAATGCAGCCACAACATGCAGATTTTTT
>JAUVQU010000085.1 GCA_030597965.1 Cellvibrionaceae bacterium | reverse complement strand
GATGTTTTGAACTCACGTTTTAGCTCTTCTTCAATGCAGTATAAGTTGTATTCATTTAACTCAAATAAAATCAGGGTCTTGGGGCTTTGGCGTACTATCTGGCGGCATAGTTCACTGCCGATAGAGCCTCCTGCACCTGTAACCATAACAACTTTGTCTTTAATGCAGGCTTCAAGTAATTCAGTCTTGGCGGGCACCGGATCACGCCCCAAAAGATCTTCAATAGCAACAGGTTTCAGGTCTTCTATCCGGGCTTTTCCTGTCAGGATATCGCCTATTGGTGGTATTGATAGTGTTTTAAGGTGGGCATCCCCCGTTCGCTTAATAATGTTGGCGCGCTGTTGTCTTGAGCCGCTGCCAACTGCTAAAAGAATAGTTTCTACCTGAAACTGTTCCGCGAGATATTCAAGCTTGGAGGATGGGTGGATAGGAATTTTTCTTAATTTGCTGCCCTGTAGTTTTGGGTCGTCATCGACAAATGCCTGGATTTTATATTCCAGGCTGCGTTCCAGGTTCATTGCCAGCTGATAGCCACTGTATCCCGCCCCATAAACAATTACCGGCTCCGCGTCTTTTCTTTTCTGTGGATTGAAGCCAAATTGAAGTTGCACTATTTCACGAATCAGAGCTCTGGGGGATCCCAGAAGTGCCAGTGCGGTAAAAGCAAAGATGAAGGGCGATGATCGCGGCAGGCCGGCATTGAGAAAGAAGCTGCTCGTGGCCAGTATTAAGGTGGATATAATAATGCCAATTGCGATGGTTAATAGTGCGTCAATCGGGGCATATCTGAGTATGGCGCGATAAAGCCCCAGTTTAATGAATGTAATGATGGTGATTAGGTAGGTCGCAGCAAATGACAAGAGCAGCATTGGCTCATTCTGGATGTGTATTTGATCGGTGCGAAGATTGACGCATAGATAAAACGCAACAATCAGCCCCGTTGTGTCGTAAGAGAGCGACAATAGGCGTTTGGTGGGCCGATTAGCGTGAAGAAGTTTTTGCAGCATATTTACAGTCCAGATTCTGTGCGGGGATTGTAACATCCAACTGAACTAAATTTAAAATGGACAGTTATAGGGGGCAATGTTTTCTGTGGTCTCTCTCTTGCTTATCGGTTCAGTCGTTGATAAAGTGCGCTCCTTATTTTTGGCGGCCGGAGGTTTGCTGGAAGAGATAGGACCATAGCTCAGTTGGTTAGAGCGCTACCTTGACATGGTAGAGGTCGGCGGTTCGAATCCGCCTGGTCCTACCAAATTTAATAAGAGGCTACCCAAAAGGTGGCCTTTTTTCGTTTGGCGATTGACTACTTTATTTTGCGTAGTGTCGCTGTAAATAATGGAAGCTGAGTACTACTCTTTAGGTTTCCAGTGCAAAAAGAGAGTGATTGTAGATGCAACAGACTAAGCCGCAAGTGGCGATTGTGATGGGCTCTAAAAGTGATTGGCCGACGATGCAGGAAGCTGCGGATATCTTAGATCGTCTGGAGGTTTCCTATCATGTGGAGGTTGTGTCTGCTCACCGTACACCCGATAAGCTAATGAGCTTTGCTACAAGTGCGGTTGCTACTGGTTATAAAGTAATAGTGGCTGGAGCCGGTGGGGCTGCCCACTTGCCGGGCATGATTGCTTCTAAAACCCGTCTGCCAGTCCTGGGTGTGCCTGTACAGAGCAAGGCCTTGAGTGGTCAGGATAGCTTGTTGTCCATCGTGCAGATGCCTCGGGGTGTTTCTGTGGGCACCTTGGCTATTGGTGGAGCTGGTGCATTTAATGCGGGTCTTATGGCGGCTCAGATACTGGCGACTCAAGATGATGCCTTGGCGGCTCGTATTGATACTTTCCGCGATGAGCAAACCCAGTCTATTTTAGATAATCCTGATCCCCGAGTGTGATCCTCGTGTTTAAAGTCGAATCTCTGCAATTCAGTTTAAGGTTAGTCAATGAGTAAAGTTTGGGTACTTGGTCACGGTCAATTAGGTGCAATGCTTCAGCATGCGGCCATGCCGTTGAATGTAGATGTGGAGCCGGTCGATATTGATGCGCAGCAATTACCTGAATTACAGCCTGAAGACGTGGTAACCGCCGAGCGTGAACAGTGGCCTGTGACGCCAGTTACGGAACGCCTCGCTACTCATCCTAATTTTATCAATCTTGAAGTTTTCTCTCGCCTGGCGGATCGCCTGACTCAAAAGCAATTAATAGATGATTTAGAGCTGAAGACCTCGCCTTGGCAGTTGGTTTCGGAAGACTTGTCTGTTGCTGATGTCTATTCTACTTATGGCGACCGAGCGTTGATGAAGCGCCGTACGGGTGGTTATGACGGCAAGGGACAGTACTGGCTTAAGCAGGCTGATAACACCCAGATTCCAGATGATTGGCGCAATGAGTCCATTGTTGAGCAGGCGATTAATTTTGACGAAGAAGTCGCTTTAGTCGGTGCGCGTGACCGCGATGGCAATAAATTCTTTTATCCCCTAACTCTTACGCTACAAGTTGATGGGGTGTTGACGGCATCGGTGGCACCGCTCGATCGATTAAAACAATTGCAGCCTCAAGCAGAAATGATGTTAGGTAAATTGCTGGATACCCTCGATTACGTCGGTGTTATGGCGATGGAGTGTTTCCGTTTGGGTGATGAGCTGATGATTAATGAGCTGGCTCCAAGGGTGCACAATACCGCTCACTGGACTCAGGCTGGGGCGAGTATGAGCCAGTTTGAGGCCCATGTTCGTGCGGTTGCGGGTATACCTTTGGCGCAACCGCAGGTCAAAGTTTTGAACGTGATGATCAACCTGCTTGGCACAGAGCTGGATCCGCGTTGGTGGGCTATCCCGGGTGCTGAGCCTTATTGGTATGGAAAAGAAGTTCGCCCAGGTCGCAAGGTAGGGCACATCACTTTTACTCACAGTGGCGATGAGACGCTTATTGAGGGTTTGATATCGTTGCGTGCGCAGTTGCCGACTCAATACGAGCAAATAATCGATTGGGCCATCAAGAACTGCGAAATGCATTAAATATTTATGGGGGCTTGTGATTTGTAGGAGCTCCCCTTGCAAGTGAATCTGCTGCTCCCTTCGCCAGCAGGGCTGGCTCCTACAGCGATCTAAATGTTTGAGGGTTTATCTTCACTGAGACTCGAAGATGGCTAGTAACTCTTCGGTGCAATCTCTATAATCCGTTTCTTTCTGTCCGCCCTGCAATAGGGTGTAAATACATTCAAGTGGCCTTACGTAAGGGCCACCACTGAGTTTTAGGAACTACCATGCCAATCATTACCCTTCCCGATGGCTCACAACGTGAGTTCGACACCCCTGTATCTGTAATGGACGTAGCGGCCGATATTGGTCCCGGTCTTGCCAAAGCGACCATTGCAGGTCGTATTGATGGTGAGCGTGTCGACGCTTCTGATGTGATCGAGTCCGATGTGTCCTTAGAAATCATTACCGCTCGTGATGACGATGGGCAAGAGATTCTTCGTCATTCCTGTGCGCACCTGTTGGGTCATGCGATTAAACAGTTATGGCCTGATGTGAAAATGGCGATTGGACCTACTATTGAACATGGTTTTTACTACGACGTCGACCTTGAGCATAAGCTAACTGAAGAAGACATGGCGGCGCTAGAGAAGCGCATGAAGGAGTTGGCTAAGACAAATTACGAAGTTGTGAAAAAAGTCGTTTCCTGGCAGGAGGCTCGCGATACGTTTGAAGCGCGCGGTGAAAGTTACAAACTGGAAATCCTGGACCGCGATATCCCGAAAGACGCGACGCCGGCACTGTACCAGCACGAAGAATACATCGACATGTGTCGCGGCCCGCACGTGCCGAACATGAAGTTTTGTCAGCACTTTAAATTGATGACCATTAATGGTGCCTACTGGCGTGGTGATTCTGACAACCAAATGCTGCAGCGTGTTTACGGAGTAGCGTTTGCTGATAAGAAACAACTCAAGAAACACCTGAACTTCCTTGAGGAAGCGGTTAAGCGTGACCATCGTAAGCTGGGTAAAAAATTCGACCTGTTCCATATTCAAGAAGAAGCGCCGGGCATGGTGTTTTGGCACCCGAAAGGTTGGTCTATTTATACCGCCATTGAAGAGTACATGCGCAAAGTGCAGCGCGATAATGGCTACCAGGAAATCAAAACCCCCCAGATTGTCGATCGTTCTTTATGGGAGAAGTCGGGCCACTGGGACAAGTTCCGCGAAGGTATGTTCACGGTTGAGGCCGAGCATCACCACTATGCGGTGAAACCGATGAACTGCCCGTGTCACATTCAGGTCTTTAATCAGGGCTTGAAGAGCCACCGCGATTTGCCGCTGCGATTGGCCGAATTTGGCAGTTGTCACCGTAATGAAGCGTCTGGCACATTGCAGGGCATTATGCGCGTGCGAGCCTTTACGCAGGATGATGCTCATATCTTCTGTGCCGAGAGCTCTATTCAGTCAGAGGTATCTACCTTCACTGATCTTCTTTATAGCGTCTACGAAGATTTCGGCTTTAATGATGTGATTATTCGTATCTCTACCCGCCCTGAGCAGCGCGTCGGCAGTGATGCGGATTGGGATAAGGCTGAGCAGGCATTAATAGATGCACTGGACGCGAAAGGTCTGGCTTGGGAGTTGTTGCCGGGCGAGGGTGCCTTTTATGGCCCGAAAATTGAGTTTTCAATGCAAGATTGTCTGGGTCGAGTTTGGCAGTGCGGCACTATTCAGGTCGATTTTTCCATGCCGGGCAGGTTGGATGCGCAGTTTGTCGCAGAGGATGGTTCCCGTCAGACACCGGTGATGTTACACCGGGCAATTCTGGGTTCATTTGAACGATTTATTGGTATTTTGATTGAAAACTACGAGGGCGCTTTCCCCACCTGGTTGGCACCTGAACAGGTCGTAATTATGAATATTACGGACAATCAGGCCGAATATGTGAAAAAAGTCGAAGAAACCTTGAGAAATAAGGGCTTCAGGGTCATTTCTGACTTGAGAAATGAGAAGATCGGCTTTAAAATCCGCGAGCATACAATTCAGAAGGTTCCTTACCTGTTGACAGTCGGTGACAAAGAGGTCGAATCCGAGACCCTTAATGTCCGCACTCGAACAGGTGAAAATCTTGGTGCGATGAATATTGAAGCGTTTACTGAGCATTTGGTAGGCGATATTGCCCGCAAGGGTCGTTCATCGTAAAAGACTGCACAAAAGTCAGTCATATTTAGGAGAAACAGCTATCAACAGAGGCAATACCAAGGGCAATTCAAAAAAGGCTCTAACTAACGACGACATTGTTGCAGACAAAGTACGTTTTATTGGAGCAGACGGTGAACAAGTGGGTGTTATTCCACTGGCAGAAGCGCTGCAACATGCGCAAGCGGCCAGTTTGGACCTTGTTCAAATGGCAGGCGACGCTAATCCGCCTGTTTGTAAAGTCATGGATTATGGTAAGCATCTGTTTGAGATAAAGAAAACTAAGGCTGCTAGTAAGAAGAAGACCAAGCAGCAACAGCTTAAAGAAATGAAGTTTCGTCCAGGAACAGACATTGGGGACTATAAGATTAAGCTCCGCAATGTTACCCGTTTCCTGGAAGATGGGGATAAGGTCAAGATATCGTTACGATTTCGTGGCCGCGAGATGGCTCACCAAGACCTCGGCATGGATATGATGAAACGTATCGAAGCCGATCTTATAGAGCTGGGAACCGTAGAACAGTATCCGAAGATGGAAGGTCGACAGATGCTGATGGTAATTGCTCCCAAAAAGAGAAAGTGATCGGGCTTTTAGCTGCCTAGGTTACTTGTATAGAGAAAGGTCAACGCCTTGTTTGTGTACTTTTTAGTATATAGCGGGTATCGGCCTTTTGTTTGTTTAACTAAGACAGAGAGTAAGTTCTCATGCCAAAAGCTAAAGTACATAGCGGCGCAGCAAAGCGCTTTAAAAAAACAGGTGCCGGCATTAAGCACAAGCACATGCACAAGAGTCACATCCTGACAAAAATGACCACCAAGCGTAAGCGTCAGCTGCGTGGTACCAGCGTTCTCCATCCGGACAATGTGGTATTGGTTGATCGTCTGTTGCGCTCCAAGTAATTGGTAGCTTTGTAGAAATTTTTGAGAGGATAGAATTATGGCTCGTGTAAAACGTGGTGTTGTGGCCCGTCGTAGTCACAAAAAAGTTTTAAAGCAGGCTAAAGGTTATTATGGTGCGCGTTCACGTGTATTCCGTGTAGCTAAGCAAGCCGTTATCAAAGCAGGTCAGTATGCGTATCGTGACCGTCGTGTTAAAAAGCGTAACTTTCGTGCTTTGTGGATCACTCGTATCAATGCTCAGTCTCGTCAAGAGGGTTTGAGCTACAGTCGTCTGATCGCTGGTCTTAAAAAGGCTAACATCGAATTGGACCGTCGCGTAATGGCTGATCTAGCCGTACATGACAAGGTTGCATTTGCGGCAATTGTTGCCCAAGCGAAAGCGGCCCTGGCGTAAGCCAATTTGTCTGGTGTCCCATAAGAAATTATGAGACACCCGTAAAAATAGGGGAGGGGCGTAATGCTTCTCCCCTATTTTTTTATAGCGACCTTTGCAAAGTCTTGGCTTATGCAAAGGCCCCTAACTAATTTTATTGATTTGATGGTTGATTAAACATCAAGCCAAAGCTCATTGAATCTTCGGAGATACCGAATGGAAAACTTGGCAGCGCTGACAGAAGAAGCGCTAACATTAGTCTCGGATGCACAGGATTTGGCGGCACTTGACCACGTCAGGGTTGAGTACTTGGGTAAAAAAGGCCAGATCACAGCATTGTTGAAAGGCTTGGGTAAGCTTTCGAATGAAGAGCGACCTGCCGCTGGCGCCAAGATCAATGAAGCTAAGCAACAAGTACAAGAGCAGATTGCCATTCGTAAGCAGGCAATGGAGCAGGCGGCTATTAATGAAAAGCTGGCCAGTGAAACCATTGATGTAACACTGGATGGCCGTGGCCAATTATCTGGTGGCTTGCACCCGGTGACACGCACACTCGAACGTATTGAAAAAATCTTCTCTGCTGTGGGTTATAAAGTGGAGCAGGGTCCCGAAATCGAAGATAACTACCATAATTTCGATGCCCTTAATATTCCGGCCCATCACCCGGCCCGAGCCATGCACGATACTTTTTATATACAGCCCGCTGAAGGCTCTACTGAGTCAGATTATGTGCTGCGTACCCACACCTCACCGGTACAGGTGAGAACCATGGAAAACCAAGAGCCGCCAATCCATATTATTTGCCCAGGTCGCGTGTATCGCTGTGACTCGGATTTAACTCACACGCCCATGTTTCACCAGGTTGAAGGTTTGGTGATTGATAAGAATGTGAGTTTCGCCGACCTTAAAGGCACCATTGTGCAGTTTTTACAGGCCTTTTTTGAGGAAGATCTTGAGGTGCGTTTTCGCCCATCGTTCTTCCCCTTCACCGAGCCATCGGCTGAATTTGATAGTCAGTGGGAGTCCAGCAAGACCGGTTGGCTGGAGGTAGGCGGTTGCGGCATTGTGCACCCGAACGTATTAACGGCCAGCGGTGTCGACCCAGAAGAGTATTCTGGTTTTGCCTTTGGCCTGGGTGTGGAGCGCCTGGCCATGCTGCGTTATGGCGT
Source organism: Cellvibrionaceae bacterium (assembly GCA_030597965.1). Taxonomy (GTDB): domain Bacteria; phylum Pseudomonadota; class Gammaproteobacteria; order Pseudomonadales; family Cellvibrionaceae; genus JAUVQU01. The sequence goes on along the minus strand of JAUVQU010000085.1, from coordinate 1,857 downwards.
CAACGATTTACGTATGTTCTTTGATAACGACATTAAGTTCTTAAAGCAGTTTAACTAAACCAAAAATTCCTTTCATGGCGCCAAGAGTAGGGGCTGCGAAGCCAGCTTCAAGGCACAAGGCGGTGTCACAAGTAACTTACTGAAAAGAGTGTGGCAGCATAAAGAAAAACTGAGTGATGGTTTCACTAAAAAATATGGGCTAAATCGATTGGTCTATTTTGAAACGGCAGAATAAATGCTGGAGGTCATTACTCGAGAGAAACAGATAAAAGGCGGATCTAGAGCAAAGAAACTTGCTCCTATAGAAAATACGAATCCTGAGTGTCTGGATTTGTATTCTGGACTCTGCCGGTAATGGATTGCTTCGCTTTGCTCGCAATGACGGGCAGGCAGCACTGAAATGTGGAAATGGTAAAAAGATGAAAATTAGTGAAGCTTGGTTGCGTGAATGGGTTAGCCCAGACCTGACGACAGAAGAATTGGTTGAACAAATCACCATGGCCGGTTTAGAGGTGGATGGCACTGAGGCCGTTGCCGGTGAGTTTTCCGGCGTAGTGGTTGGTGAAATTCTGTCCGTCGAGCAACACCCAGATGCAGATAAATTGCGTGTCTGTCAGGTGGCTGGCTCTTTACAGGGGCAGGGCGAAAAACCCGTGCAGGTTGTGTGTGGTGCTCCCAATGCGCGTCCTGGTATCAAAATTCCGTTTGCTACCGTAGGTTCTCAATTACCTCCGGGTAAAGATGGCAAGCCTTTCAAAATTAAGAAAGCCAAACTGCGTGGTGTTGAATCTTTCGGCATGCTCTGTGCGCAAACAGAATTACAGCTGGGTGAAGACAACGACGGCTTATGGGAGTTGCCAGCCGATGCGCCTGTGGGTTTATGCCTGCGTGAATTTTTAAGCCTTAATGACACCTGTATTGAAATTGATCTGACGCCCAATCGCAGCGATTGTTTATCTATTAAGGGTGTTGCCCGTGACGTGGGTGTATTGAATCGCCTGCCAGTCAATGAGCTGGAGATTCCAGCAGTACCTGCCTCAATCGACGATACCCTTGCCATTAGCTTGAATGGCGGTGAAGCCTGCTCGCGCTATGTTGGCCGTGTCATTCGCAATGTGGATGTGAGTAAGCCGTCTCCTGTGTGGATGCAGGAACGCTTGCGCCGTGCGGACATTCGCTCTATTGATGCAGTTGTGGATGTAACCAACTACGTGCTGATTGAGTTGGGTCAGCCTATGCATGCTTTCGATTTGAATACCCTACAGGGTGGTGTGCAGGCTCTTATGGCCAATCAGGGAGAAAAGTTAACCCTGCTGGACGGACAAGAAGTTGAATTAAACGCCGATACCCTGGTGATTGCCGATGACGAAAAAGCCATCGCCATGGCGGGTATTATGGGTGGGGCAGACACAGCGGTATCGAGTGAGACCAAAGATATATTGTTGGAGAGCGCATTCTTTAACCCGGTATCCATTGCCGGTCGTGCCCGCAACTACGGTTTGCATACCGACTCTTCACATCGCTTTGAGCGCGGAGTGGACTACCAGCTGCAAGAGCAGGCGATGGAGCGAGCCACTCAGTTGTTGCTGGATATTGTAGGCGGAGAAGCTGGCCCGGTGGTGGTGGTCGAGAATGAACATAAACCACAGGATCAACAGGTAATTTTACGTCGCGCCCGTATCTTAAGTGGTTTGGGTTTTGATATGCCCGATGAGGATGTGATTGATATCCTGTCGCGTCTTGGTTTGGTACTAATCAATAGTAATGCCGAAGGTTGGGTGTTCAGCGTACCGAGTTACCGCTTTGATATCAGTATTGAAGCCGATTTACTGGAAGAGCTGGCGCGTGTTTACGGTT
>JAUVQU010000114.1 GCA_030597965.1 Cellvibrionaceae bacterium | reverse complement strand
GTCAAGCGACGCACATCTTTAACAGGCACCACTTCAACTCTTGCCGGCAAAAAATCATCGGGGAATAATGGTTCAGGCTCCACTTCACTCTCTGCGTCACGCAAAGCTACATCATCAAAACGAGAGGCCACCATTTGCCTTAACTCATCTATATTTTCCCGTCCCAAAACCACCAACGTCATGCTATTAGCCGAATAATGACGCTGATAAAAAGCCAGCAAATCATCTCGTACACTGTCATCAGTACGATTCACCAAGGTGTCCAAACTGCCCACACTGAACTTAGCGAGGGGGTGCTCTGGATTAAATAGCTGCCTCAACACATCCAGTTGGCGGCGATAGTCATCTTTAATTTTGGATTGATATTCGGAGTGCACGGCGTTGCTTTCACGGGCGACATACTCACGAGAGAACAAGGGCGCAATAAAGAACTGGGAAAATCGATCGAGCGCTAAATCCAAGTTGGAATAGTCGACATCGAAAAAATAATTGGTGTGGTTATTACTGGTATAGGCGTTGTGGCTGCCGCCCTGCTGTGAAATAAATTTTTGATACTCACCCGCTTCCGGGTATTTCTCTGTACCTAAAAACAACATGTGTTCTAAAAAGTGCGCCAAACCCTGTCTGTCTTTTGGGTCATTACCGCTGCCTACAAATACATCCAACGACGCGGCCGCTTTGTCAGTGGCAGGGTCAGAAATCAGTAAAACACGTAACTTATTCTCCAGCTCAAAGTATTCATAGGTACGTTTATCATTCGGGCTTTTTAGAACCGTTTCATCGGCTGCTTCAGCTTGATAAAAACTGCTACACCCGCTCGCCACTACAGCAACCAAAACCAAAACCGCAGAAGCCAATACACGGGCGCGACTACTCCCCGCCTGATAAGACCAACGCTTCATTAACACTGCCTTTCCATTAATAATTTTCTACGAGAAGAGCCTGGGGAGTCTTTAATAGCCAAACCCCTAAAAAGATCATTCACTAACCGCCACATCCATTGAAGCTTTTTCAGGGCGAAGATGCCAAGCACTGTAAATCGCCTTAAATAGGGTTGCCAGGGGTATAGCAAAAAAGACGCCCCAAAGACCCCACAGGCCACCAAAGAAAAGCACCGAGATAATAATCGCCACCGGATGAATATTCACCACCTCAGAAAACAGCAAAGGAACAAGTAGGTTACCATCCAGCCCCTGAATAACTAAGTAAGCTGCAAACATCCAGTAGAAGTCAGGTGTCAGCCCCCACTGCAAAACACCAATCAACACCACCGGCACAGTAACAACTGTGGCGCCGATGTACGGAATCAAAACCGACAGACCAACAGCCAAACCCAACAGCAATGCGTAATTTAAATCTAAAGCCGCGAAAACAATACAGGACGCGGTACCTATCACAAGAATCTCAATTACCTTACCACGCACATAGTTGGCCACCTGTGCGTTCATCTCCGTCCATATTTGCTTCATGCGAGGACGCTTTTTAGGTAAAAAACTCGCCACCCAACTTAAAATCTGCTCACTGTCTTTAAGAAAAAAGAACACCAGCATTGGTACTACAACCATATAAACCAATGCCATCATTAGCATGGGTAAACTGGACAACGAAAAAGAGAATACTGTCTGACCCAAGGCCCCCAACTCACGACCCGCCACACTAATCAATTCCTCAACCTGCTCTGTCGATATCAACTGGGGATATTGCTCAGGCAACAACAATAGCCAGGCCTGCCATTCCACTAGCATGCCTGGGATTTCAGTAAACAAGTGCGCAAGTTGACGCCAGATAAGCGGCATCAAAAAGAAACAGGCAATGATTATCGCCGTCAATAACACCAGAGTGGATACACTAACCGCCAACAGGTGGGGGCTACCCCATGATTTCAAACGGGAGACCAAGCCCTGCATGAGAAAGGCAATGATCACTGCCGCAATCACCGGGGCCACTATACCGCCCATATAAAGAATAAAAGCCAGCCCACCCACCAGCAATAACGCCAGCAATACAGCTTCTTCATCACCAAAATAGCGTTCCGACCAGGTTTTCAATACGTGCAGCATTCGCTACTCCCTAAGCTTTTTTAATAATATAAATATAATGGCCGTTGTTCTCTGAAGATTCCAGTAGGGTGTGACCACTTAGATCCGCAAAGGTTTTAAAATCACGCACAGAACCAGGGTCTGTCGCAACAACTCGAAGACACTGCCCCGACGCAAGCTGATTCAAAGCCTGCTTTGCCTTTAACAATGGCATGGGACACGCCAAACCACAGGCGTCCAAGGAGTGGTCAATTTGCATAGTATTCGATCTACCCCTTTAATTAATCTTATAAATACTTATCACACGATGGATCATGCCACGTTTACCGGGGTCTACAGACGTAATAAACATCTTATTTAAGGCTCTCTTCATAAGACTAGACAGATAGAGCATTGCAAGTCAGTTAAAGTCGTTCCATTATCACCCATATACCGTATTTTAAGGCGAAAATTTGTGCTGACATTGTTAACACTGAAAAACCACAACCCAAGCCACCTTTTCACCCTAAGTCACTGCTGGGTGAAAGTATTGCTAATATGCCTGGCGCTGTCACCCTCTACGTTCGCAAACGATATCCAGCTACCGGAACTGGGCGACGCCAGCTCTTCTATTGTTTCCCCCCAAAAAGAGCGGCAATTAGGCCAAACATGGCTGCGCATGTACCGCAGTCAGGTACCCACCTTTTCTGACCCACAAATGTATGTCTACCTGGAAGACCTACTCAACGAACTGGCGCAACATAGCCAACTCGTTAACCGCCAGCTAGACCTGATACTGGTTAAGAACTCAAGTCTGAACGCCTTCGCGGTTCCAGGTGGCGTGGTGGGCGTACACACAGGGCTGCTTACTTTTGCAGAATCGGAAGCGCAGTTAGCATCGGTACTTTCCCACGAACTTGCACACCTAAGCCAAAGACACTTTGCCCGCAGCGTTGAGCAGCAGCGCAAAAATCAAATCCCCTTTATGGCCGCGATGCTTGGCAGCCTCATATTGGCCGCCACAACAGGTGGTGACGCAGGCATAGCCGCACTCACTGCAACACAAGCGGCGGCGCTTGATTCCAAATTACGCTTTAGTCGAAAAAACGAACAGGAGGCTGATCGCATTGGTATGCTCACCATGACTAATGCAGGCATTGACCCCAGTGCGATGGGTGACATGTTTGAGAACATGCTGCAAACCACCCGCTATAGTCAGCGTCCCCCTGAATTTTTATTAACACACCCTGTCACAGAGAACCGAATTGCTGATGCACGTGGCAGAGCCTCGCAATACCCAATGAAACAATATCCTGCCATTCTGGAATATCACCTTATGCGGGCACGCGCCTTAATGGTTCACGCCGACACCCCACAGGCAGCGGTGAAATACTTTAGAAGCGAAGTGAATGGAGAATCGTTAAACAAAGAAGCAAGCCGCTATGGCTTAGCGCTATCCCTGACTCAAACCAATCAACTGAATCAAGCGCAAGAACACATCCAAATACTGCTTGATCGCAACCCTAACAAAGGAGCTTATCTTTTGGCTCAAGCGGATATTCACGCCGCAGGTGACAATATTGATACAGCGCTCACGCTACTTGCCGATCAGCTGTCTAAAAATCCAGATAACCACCCCTTTAATATTCGCTACGCAGAGCTCCTGCTCAAAGCAGGCCTATATCCGCGATGCGAAGAAATCCTTAAAGCACACGTAAAACGTCGCCCGAAAGATGATTATGTTTGGTACTTATTGGCCGAAGTACACGGCTTAGCCGGCGACATATTGGGCGTGCATATGGCACGAGCGGAATATTTTATTCTCAATGGCACCTACGACAAGGCACAAAAGCAGCTTAACAACGCATTAAAACTTTCCAAGAAGAACTACCACCAGACAGCTCTACTAGAAGAGCGACTGAAAGATATTAAAAAAATGCAGGATAAGAGCAACTTCAATATCTAGAAACATTCATAGCTCGTTATGGTTATCAATAATGGGGAGGGCGCTCATCTTCACTGCTCACATCAGAAAAACCTGCGTCCGATGACCCCCCCTTATACTTCTCCGCCAAAAAATTCACCCGGTCAATTAAATCCGATAGCTGCCGATCTTGCCGGGCAATAATATCGTTAAGAGACTGCACGGTATCTTCCTGGAAGACCACGCGCATTTGCAGCTCTTCAATATCCGCTTGAAGTGATTTTATAATTTCAGAATTATCGTTCATTGAAATAACTTACTTTTGTTAATGATTTACTTCTCAGACTCTGAATCCAAAGAATGACCACAAAATTTGCAATAGGTCGAATCTGTTTCATGCCCAAGTCGGGAACAGTGCTGGCAAACACGCTGACTGCGCTCACGCTGCATCTCCGCTGCCAACTCAGCCGTCAATATACCGGTTGGTACCGCGATAATCGAATAACCTGTCAGCATAGCAGCGGACGCAATAATTTGACCAAGTACCGTTTGTGGCGTTATGTCCCCATAACCTACGGTAGTAATGGTAACAATCGTCCAATAGATACTCTTAGGAATGCTGGTAAAGCCATTCTCTGGGCCTTCCACGACGAACATAAAAGAACCAAACATAGTAGACAAAACCAAAACCGTGGCAAAAAATATCAATATTTTACGTCTCGCTAAAAACATGGAACGCATTAAAATATTCATCTCTGACAGATAACGAATCAGCTTCAAAACACGGAAAATTCTCAGTACTCGCAATAAACGAATAATCATCAGGTAATTGGCATTAGCGATAACGAGAGCCAAATAACTGGGTAATATAGACACCAAATCAACCAGACCGTAAAAACTGCGTATATAGCGCCAACGGAGTGGGGAGCAATAAATACGGACAAGGTATTCCGCAGAAAACAGCAGCGTAAACATCCACTCAATCCAATCCAGCAACTCACCCTGCTGAGCCGCTATAGCACCCACCGACTCTAAAACCACCGCAGACACACTGATGGAAATAGCCACTATCAGGCACACATCAAAACGCTTACCCGCCGGAGTATCCGTGCCAAAGATAATTTCGTTTAACTTATGCTGAAGTGGTGACAAGTGGTGTGCAGACATAGCGGCCTTACCCTGCTCTTCATCTTAATGAATGCGCATATTATACGCACGACTCACACCCTACTGTAAGTAACGACCGTACAGTTAACACTTAGGCATATACCGCAGGCATTAATCTCGATAAAATTCATGTATTAATTTTGCTTGTTGCAACAGATGCAACAGGTTCAACAAACAGACTCAGGAGTTAACGTGTCAATTTTTTCCCCATCACTGTGCTGCCCCGCATGCAACAAAAGCATTGATAAGTCCACACTCAAGGAAAAAGGTACGCTTAAGATCTACCTTAAAAACCAGGCGTTTCCATGCCCACACTGCGAAGCCAAAATTCTCTACCCAGAGAAATTCAGCACTATCATATCGGTAGGTATTCTAGTCGCTGTTATTCTGGCACCGCTGGTTGAGATGTGGGAAATTGCGTCAATTAACAGCCAATACCTTTTTATTATTGGGACCATCATTCTGGTGTACGGTATTTTCGCCAGGAAGCTAATCATCGCTCCATCTACAACCACACCCTCCACAGGGGAATAGGTACTGAACATGAGCAAAAACTCACGCCTAGTCTACTCCACTGAAACCGGACGCATTAAACCGAAAGCCGATACAGCGCCAAAGAACTCCGGTGACGGTATCGTCAGAATCACCCGTGAAACAAAAGGCCGTAAGGGCAAAGGCGTCAGCTTAGTGGCGGGTGTTGATCTGGATGAAAAAGGCCTCAAAGACCTAGCCAAAGAACTCAAACAAAAATGCGGCGTGGGCGGCTGTGTTAAAAACGGCATCATTGAAGTGCAAACCGACAACCGCAACAAACTCAAAGAACTGTTAGACAAGAAAGGTTTTACCGTAAAAATTGCAGGCGGATAGTATGGGCGCATGTTGATCTGTAGTAATCACAGGTTAAAACCATTGCCGAATACGGGCATCCAGTGTGAGCGAAGCGAATAATCTTTAAAGTTATCTTTCTTCGATTTATGGATTTATTTCGCCCTTCCTAGGCGAGTTCATTTTCTTTTCTACAGCAAAAAGAAAACGAACCAAAAGAAAGTGCCGCCCAAACAGACTGCCCTTCGGGTTCATTCCGTTGCTCAATTTTCAGCGAGCCTGCGGAACTCGCTACGCTCAGACAGTCCTCGGCTTATTCCGCCAAAAATCTCCGCTACTCGTCAGTCTGTGATGGGGAGCTGGTGCCAACTTGAAAGTCGTGGCCGTTAAGGGCAACGTCACACGCAAAAGAAAGTAACTCGCCTAGGAGGGGCGAAAATCATCCTCCAAAGAAAACCAAACATTCATCCCGCCCCCACCACCTGTTATAGTAGCCACCCCGCTCCACTACCCGAGACCCCACATGTCATTCTCCACTCTTGGATTAAGTGATCCGATTTTAAACGCCCTATCCGAACAAGGCTACGAGACGCCTACACCGATTCAGGAACAGGCAATTCCAGTGGTATTGGCAGGCAAAGACCTGATGGCCGCCGCGCAGACGGGTACCGGTAAAACCGCGAGTTTTGTTTTACCCATATTGGAAAAACTGAACAACGACCATAAAACCCGCGGCAAGCGTATTCGCGCGTTGATTCTTGTGCCAACCCGCGAGCTGGCGATACAGGTTGAGAAGAACATCACCCAATACGGTAGACACCTCAACTTAACGTCTATGGCGATGTACGGCGGCACCGATTTAGAAGCGCAGAAGAAGCGACTTATTGAAGGCATTGATATCTTAGTAGCCACACCTGGCCGCTTGTTGGATATGGCTTACCAACGCGCTTTACACTTTGATGAGCTTAAGGTGCTGGTGCTGGATGAAGCCGACCGTATGTTGGACATGGGCTTTATTGAGGACATCAACAAAATTATCGAGCGTTTGCCTGTGGAAAGGCAGAACCTGCTGTTCTCGGCCACGCTATCAAAAGAAGTGCGTTCCCTCGTTAAAACCACCATTTTTCACGCGGTTGAAATCTCTATCGCGTCGGAGGATAAAAACGAGCCCAAGATTGACCAGTGGTTGATCACTGTCGATAAGGATAGAAAATCGGCTTTACTGAGCCACTTGATTACAGAAAAGCAGTGGGATCAGGCGCTTATTTTTATTCGCACCAAACACGGTGCCGCCAAGCTGGTGAGCCAGCTGGAGAAACGCGGCATTAACGCCGATGCGATCCACGGCGATAAAAGCCAAGCCATGCGCACAAAGATTTTAGCGGACTTTAAGTCGGGGGTGCTGCCTTTTTTAGTGGCCACAGGCATTGCCGCGCGCGGTATTGATATTGAAGAACTTTCACGCGTGGTGAATTACGATCTGCCCGACGAGCCAGATGACTACATTCATCGCATTGGCCGCACCGGTCGTGCCGGGGCAAGTGGTGAGGCGGTATCGATTGT
>JAUVQU010000236.1 GCA_030597965.1 Cellvibrionaceae bacterium | reverse complement strand
CTTCCTACTACGAAATAGCGAATACGACTTTATGATCACCGAAGTAAGTGCTTCCTCATCAATTACCGCTGCGCCCTCGTTGGCGCAGGTAGAGGTGACGGCCCTAAAAGGGGTGGGCGCTCAGTTGGCTATCAAGCTGGGCAAGCTTAATATCACGACTATTCAAGATCTGCTGTTCCATTTGCCGTTACGCTATATGGACCGCACCCGTGTTACGCCTATTGGTGCAGTGCAGCCCATGGCGAATGTGGTGGTTGAAGGCGAAATAAAAGGCAGCAGCGTGGTGTTTGGTCGCCGCCGTAGTTTGATGTGCCGGATTCAAGATGGCACAGGCGTAATGACATTGCGTTTTTTCCACTTTTCTTCAGCGCAGAAAAATAACCTCGCGCCGGGCACGCGCATTCGCTGCTTTGGCGAAGCACGTCGTGGCAGTTCAGGGCTGGAGTTGTATCACCCGGAGTATGAGCTTTTATCAGAAGGTAAACCCTTGCCATTGGATGATCGCCTGACACCAGTCTATCCAATAACAGAAGGCATCACTCAGCAGCGGCTGCGGGCATTAACTGACCAGGCACTGGCTTATATGGACAGCCATACGGTGGAAGAATTACTGCCGGCCGAATGTCATCCTCAAGCAATATCATTGCAGGAGGCGGTAGTTTATTTACATCGCCCTCCGGCGCATGCCCCCACGTTACAGTTATTAGAAGGCACACACCCTTTTCAGCAGCGCTTAGCCTTTGAAGAGCTATTGGCACACCACCTGAGTATGTTGAAGCTGCGTCAGGCGTGGCAGCAAACGCCATCTTTAACACTGCCTAAGCCGGTGGCGTTACTAAAGAAATTTCAAACACATTTGGCGTTTGAGTTAACCAATGCCCAGCAGCAGGTGGCGGATGAAATTGCCGCCGATTTGTCGCAGCCCATACCTATGTTGCGTCTGGTGCAGGGTGATGTGGGTTCAGGTAAAACGGTCGTTGCTGCACTGGCGGCATTACAGGCGGTGGGTAATGGCCATCAGGTTGCCATTATGGCGCCGACAGAGATACTGGCCGAGCAGCATCGCATTACGTTCACTCAGTGGTTCGAGCCAATGGGGATCAGCGTCGGCTGGCTCAGTGGCAAACAAAAAGTGGCCGAGCGGCGCGAGCAAATGCAAGCGGTTGCCAGTGGTGATGCGCAGGTTGTAGTGGGAACTCACGCGCTCTTTCAAGATGATGTTGAATTTGCAGACTTGGCGTTGACCATTGTTGATGAGCAGCATCGTTTTGGTGTGCATCAGCGGCTAGCGCTACGGGAAAAAGGTGATCGTGTCGGTGCGCGCTCACACCAATTGATTATGACCGCGACCCCCATCCCCCGAACTTTAGCCATGAGTGCCTATGCGGATTTGGATTGCTCCATTATTTATGAATTACCGCCGGGTCGCACACCCGTAAAAACCGCAGCGATCAGTCAGGAGCGTCGCATAGAAGTTATGCAGCGGGTTCGCAATGCCTGCCTTAAGGGCCGGCAGGCCTATTGGGTGTGCACATTAATTGAAGAGAGTGAAGTGCTGGAGGCACAAGCTGCCGAGGCCGCAGCTGTCGAACTGGCTCAAGCCCTGCCTGAGATAAAAATTGGCCTAGTGCACGGTCGTATGAAGCCCGCCGAAAAAGAACAGGCCATGCAGAGCTTCAAAGCGGGTGAAACACAATTACTGGTAGCGACCACCGTGATTGAAGTCGGTGTGGATGTGTCCAATGCCAGTCTGATGATTATTGAAAATCCAGAGCGACTGGGTTTGGCGCAACTGCATCAGTTACGAGGACGGGTCGGCCGAGGCCGTGCAGAGAGTCACTGTGTGTTGCTCTATGGCAGCCCCCTGTCGCAATACGGTAAAGAGCGCTTAAAGGTGATGCGAGAAACCAGCGATGGTTTTGTTATCGCAGAGAAGGATCTGGAGCTCAGAGGCCCCGGCGAAGTGCTCGGAACAAGACAGACTGGGGATATGCAATTTAAGTTGGCAGACTTACGGCGAGATGCGGCGTTACTGGGTGACGTAAAAGTAGCGGCAAGCAAAATCCTTGAGCGTCACTCCGAAGTGATCGACCCTTTAATTAAGCGCTGGCTGGGTAACAGCGAACATTATGCGGGTGTTTAGCCTTTCCCCTGTTTAATAAGTGTTAAATTAACCTGCTACACTTATCCCAATAATAAAAATAACTAGGTGATTCTATGAAAAAGTTAGCATTAGCCGCTTGTATTGCCAGCACTGTTGCTGGCGGTCAAATCATCAGCGGACAGGCTCTTGCGGCCGATCTGCAGATTGAAGAAATTATTGTTACAGCACAAAAGCGTGAGCAGGGACTGCAAGATGTGCCTATTTCCATGTCGGCGTTTGATACGAATTTTATTGATGATGCGAATGCTCGGCTTATTAACGATCTTTCCAAATATACTCCGTCACTGACATTGCAAAATACGAGTCAGGGTGAACCTAATATTTTTATTCGTGGCATAGGCTCCAATGACTTTGGTATTGGTGGCGACACCAGTGTGGGCGTCTTTATAGATGATATTTATGTGGGACGTATTCACGGTGCAATTACAGAATTAAAAGATGCCGAACGGGTGGAAGTTCTTAAAGGCCCACAGGGGACACTATTTGGTCGCAACACAATTGGTGGCGCCATCAGCATTACTTCAAAGCGTCCCGGAGATGAGCCGGCAGCGTCGATAACAACAGAAATCGGTAGCTATGATAAACGCCGCGTGGACCTTTCTGCCGAAACTCCTTTAGGTGAAGATTGGGCCATTCGTGTTTCAGCGTCGAGGAATAAGCGCGATGGTCATGTGTATAACAAATTCGATGATTCATATTTAGAGGATGAAAATAATAGAGGCATCAGAGTTATGGCTGAGTACCGGCCCAGTGATGATTTTAATGCCATGTTCAAAGCGGCTTATGAAGAATTAGATGTTATTTCAAGGGCGAGCCGGTCAAGTAATCCAGAGTATTTGGGTGGAGACCCATGGGATCCGGTGAACAGTTCTTTAGGTAAAGATGGCTTTGAGAAGCGTTTTCAAACGGATGTATCGGCGCATTTGACCTGGACGGAAGGTGATTACAGTTGGAGCTCAATTACCGGGTACCGAAACACCAATTATAACTCGCGCAAAGATTCCACGGGAGCGGGCGTTAAAGGTGACCCAGCCATTGCAGAAGAAGCAGGCAGGGACATATCGGACGCTATGCTCCGCACTCAGATTGGGGTTAATGCTGAGCAGTACAGTCAAGAGTTCCGATTGAATTTTGACGATGGCGAGTCCCTAAGCTGGTTTGCCGGAGCCAGTTATTTTTATGAAAAAATCTCGCAAAAGGCAGGCTTAGAAACAAATAGCCAGACCTTTAAAGTAGTAGCAACGCCAGTGTTTACAGAAATACTCAACGACCCAGATGGGCTTAATTTAGGCTTAACAGAAGATGAGGTGGCTGGGCTTTTGGGCTTTGGTTATGCCGATAATCAGGATTATTACGAAGAGCTTAATAACAGTGGCGAATATAAATCTTATGCGGCATACGG
>JAUVQU010000159.1 GCA_030597965.1 Cellvibrionaceae bacterium | reverse complement strand
TGGCTTTTACTGGAATCGCTGGCGCGCTTATGAGCCCTGTGGTGTTTTATTGCTTGAGGATTCGTGACCCACAATTACAGGGCATAGTGCTCGGCATTAATGCACACGCGCTCGGTACCGCACGCAGCTTTGAAATCAATCCAACGATGGGCGCCTTTGCCAGTTTAGCGATGGGATTAACCGGTGTTTTTACCGCACTGGCACTACCCTATATCATTCAATATTTTGGCCAATAAACACCCAAAAAGATTTACTTGCCGTTGACTTGGCACCCCCTTAAGGTCGATTATGTTAATAAGACAAAACGCGCTTAATTAAAGCGCTTCTAACTCAGGAATAAGCCATGCTAGAACATTGTGAATCGGCCAAGGAACGCTGGGGCGGTGTCAGCGACATCATCGATCGCTGGCTGCAGGAACGTCAGGATCTACTCGTCCATTTTTGTAGTATTCCGCAACAGGATACTCCCGTTGACGAACTACAGAAGCTCTGTCAATTACTTGTGGATTACGTTTCCGCCGGCCACTTTGAGGTGTACGACCAGCTGGTCAAAGAGGGCCGTGAATTTGATGACGACGCGGCACTGCAGGAAGCTGGCGGCCTGTTTAAAATTATTGATCAATCGACCCAGCAGGCACTGGATTTTAATGACCTCCATCTAGAAACCACTTCAACCTCCAGCATTCAAAGTGAATTATCTGAACTCGGGGAAATGCTGGCCAACCGCTTCGAAGCGGAAGATAGGATGATTGAGGTACTGCACTTGTCCCACAAAAATCTGGTGGAAGAATAATCACCAATTAATTTTTTCCAATAAAAAAGGGCGCATCAGCGCCCTTTTTTATTGGTGATCGCCTAAGAGATCACTGCTAGTTTATTCTGCCGCGTTCGGATCAAAATTGGCACTCACCAATTCAATATCGAAAACCAATGTTGCATTAGGGCCAATATCGGCACCCGCTCCGCCAGAACCGTAGGCCAAATCAGACGGGATAAACACCTGCCATTTAGAGCCTTCAGGCATTAACTGCAAGACTTGAGTCCAACCAGGGATCACCTGAGTAACACCAAACTGAACCGATGCATTACGATCGTAAGAGCTGTCGAATACAGTGCCATTGATCAGCGTACCGCGATAATGAACGTCGACTGTACTGTCCGCGGTAGGCTTCTCGCCTGCTCCTTCGGTAATCACCTTGTACTGCAGACCACTTTCGGTCACTACAACACCTTCGCGCTGTGCATTTTCTTCGAGAAAAGACTGGCCTTCAACGAGGTTATCCTCAGCTAAAGTTGCACGCTCTGTCTGTATTGTCTTTTGCATGGCTTCCATCTTGGCTTGCTGTATGTCCTGTAAGGTCTGCATTGCCGCCTGCATATCTTCTTCGCCCAGCTTAGGCTCAGCATCGGAGTAGGCATCACGCATAGCCGCCGCAAGCGTATCAACATTCACTTCAATTTCTTGCTGCTGAAAGTTTTTACCCAAGTTATAACCCATGGTGTAACTGATGCGATCCTGTGAACTTTCCAGATTCAGCTCTTTCGTTTCTTCCTGGCAGCCCATCAAAGAGCCGAAAGCAACAACCGCCGCTATGGCTCCTACCATTACCTTTTTATTCATAATTATTTCCTAATAGAACACAAAATAAGTACAGACTATTAAGTAAATCTGCACCCGTAATTACAGTTATCGTTTGTATCACATTGGTATGGGGGTCAACTCAGACAGTTTCAACCCCTGCTTGTTTCTCCAGCGATTATTCCTGGCGATTCACAGGACAAAGACCAACGCCATTTGTAGACCCGCGTATCGTCTTTTTGTTCAGCGTAGCTTACATAAATCACAGCCCCTCACCAATAGCGTCACGAAAATAATTCATTGTTTCCTTAATGATTTCGGCGTCTATACCCAATGCCATCAAATATTGTTCTGCGTATGACACTGCCGACTCATCTCGACCATAAGGAGTCGTGCCAATTTTCTCCAACCGACGTAATTGCCAAAATTCCCCCCGCAACTCTAATGCTTTAATCTTCTTTCTTGTCCCAAGCCATGGAAGCGTTAATGCTCGACGAACAAACCGCAACGGCTTTACCCAGCATCGGTTTTGGCATCGAACACTCCTCTGTCCTTCAAGCAATAATTTTTCATCAAATAAAACCTTATTTACATCAAGCCAAACCGCCCACAGTAAAACATTCACGTGCACTCCACATTCATCCTGTAATCGCAAACACAGGGACTCAATGCACGAGTCGCCATAAACGGTCACGGCAAAGTCGATCAATCCCTGCTTGTCTGTTCCTGTCATTTTGATCGCCTATTCACTGGCTGAGGCTGATAGAATGCGCGCCATGATTTCAATTCAAACATTAAATTTACAACGCGGCAGCAAAATCCTGCTGGAAGGTGCCAACCTACGATTGCACGATGGCCAAAAAGTCGGTCTCATTGGGGCCAATGGTACGGGTAAGTCCACCTTTTTTAAACTTCTCACCGGTGAACTGTCTCCCGATCAAGGCGACTGTATTATCCCCCGCGACTGGCGCATTGCGCATATGGCGCAGGAAATTGATCACAGCGATCGCATTGCTATTGACTATGTTCTCGACGGCGACGCACAACTGCGTGATCTGCAGAATAAAATTGCCACAACAACCGACGGCGATCAACTGGCGCAACTTTATTCACAACTTGAAGCTATTGATGGCTATACCGCCGATGCCCGAGCCCAAGCGCTATTACACGGCTTGGGCTTTGCGGCCAACGATGGCGTGCGGCCCGTCAATGCTTTTTCTGGCGGCTGGCGTATTCGTTTAAATCTGGCGCGCACCTTGATGTGCCCCGCGGATTTACTGCTACTGGACGAGCCAACCAACCACCTGGATATGGACACCACCTGGTGGCTTGAGCAACGCCTGCAACAATTCAAAGGCACTTTACTGATCATCTCCCACGATCGGGACTTTCTCGATAGCACAATCAATCATACGGTGCAGATAGAGCATCAACGACTCAATTTTTATAGCGGCAACTATTCAGCGTTTGAACGGCAGCGTGCAGAGCGACTATCACAGCAACAGGCCATGTTTGAAAAACAACAGAAACAGGTTGCTGAAATAGAACGCTTCGTTGATCGTTTTCGCGCTAAGGCCACTAAAGCCAAGCAGGCGCAAAGCCGCTTAAAAGCCTTGGAGCGATTAGAAGTAATTGCCCCGGCCCACGTTGATTCACCGTTTCAATTCACCATCCCCTGCGCGGACAAAACGTCACAACAATTATTACAAATCAGCCATGCGCGCTTAGGCTATGACCATAATGCCATTCTTACTGAAGTAAATTTACGCATTGAGCCCACCAGTCGTATCGGTTTGCTGGGGCCCAATGGCGCGGGTAAATCGACGCTCGTCAAAACGCTGGTCGGAGAGCTGTCTCTTATTGATGGGCAGCGTACCGGCGGCGAACACCTCGCTATCGGATACTTTAATCAACACCAGCTGGAGTCTCTGGATGATCAGGCCAGCCCCGCACTGCATATTCAACGCCTCAGCCCAACAGCGCGCGAACAGGAAATTCGAAACTTCTTAGGTGGCTTTGGTTTTCACGGAGACCGCGCCTTTGAAACCATTGGAATTTTTTCTGGCGGTGAAAAAGCGAGGCTCGCTCTCGCATTAATCGCCTGGAAAAAACCAAACCTGTTACTGCTTGACGAACCGACCAATCACTTAGATCTTGATATGCGAGAAGCTCTCACTATCGCACTACAAACCTACCCGGGCGCTGTCGTGGTGATCTCGCATGACCGGCATTTACTGCGTAATACAGTGGATGACTTTTATTTGGTGGCCGATGGCGTTGTTGACCTGTTTGATGGTGACATTGAAGACTATCATCAATGGTTGAACCAGCGAGCGACACAACAGAAAACCCGTCAACCAAGCTCTGGCGATGCAGATAAAACAGATCGTAAATCACTTCGCCAGAAGACCGCTCAGCAACGTAAAAAGCTACAGCCTCTGCGTAAAAAATTACAATCGGCCGAGCGTAAAGTAGAAAAGCGGCAAGAAGAGCTCGGTACTGTCGAAACACAACTGACCGATCCCACTCTGTACGAAAATGACAATGCGGAACGGATGCAATCTCTGCTCAGACAACAAGCCAGCGCAAAACAAGCACTGGAAGTAATTGAAGAAGAATGGATGGAGTTAAGTGAAGAATATGAAATTCTAGAAGCTGAGATTAATAATATCGAAGGCTGACGTCGACTGGGCTGCAGCCACCGCAAAAACTACAATGACCGCCTTTGTATCTACAGTAAATAGTAATCATTAAGCCAGTTCGAGCACCTTACTCACCAACTTACCAATACCCATAGCCGCATCACTCACTCGCCCCGCCAGCATATAAGCCGACGTTGTAACTAACTTATTATCTTCATCCACATGGATTTCTTGCACGTTTGTATCCACATGCACACCTCCGGTCTCACCAATTGCGGCCGCCGTATCTGGGTCATTGCCAATGGTACATTCCACACCTTCACCAAAGATAGCCGCCGACATCACCGGAGCAATACAAACCAAACCCACCGGCTTAGCCGCTTTATGCATAGCCTTGGTTAACGCTAAGACTTCAGGGTTAACCGTTAGGCCTGCACCCTTAATCGCAAAGTCCGACAGGTTTTTGGCGGCGCCGAAACCGCCGGGAATAATTAATGCGTCAAAGTCATCCGCATTAGCGCTTGATAATTCCTGCACTTCGCCACGTGCGATACGCGCAGCTTCTACCAACACATTGCGGCTTTCACCCTCTGCTACTTGCCCGGTCAAATGATTAACCACATGCAGTTGATCAACATTGGGCGCAAAGCATTGCACTTGTGCCTTGTTTTGATCGAGACACAATAATGTGATTACGGCCTCATAGATTTCCGAACCATCATAGACACCACAACCCGATAGGATAACGGCGACTTTTTTACCCGCCGCGTCCGCTCCTGAAATATTTTCATTTTCTGACATAACACGAACCTTTCTACAAAATTCTAAATAGCTTATTTATTGGTATTGTCAATTTTCTTGCGGGCAAAAAAAACGGCAGCCGAAGCTGCCGTTTATATCTTACGCTAAAAGATTAACGCTTAACTTGAACACTAATTTTCTGAGCAATATCTGCGATAACGCGACGGTTCTGAGCTTGGCCTTCAGCTGTATCGTTATTCGCTCTAGGCTGAGATTCACCATAACCTTTAGAAGTTACACGATCTGAACTTACACCGTTTTCAACCAACACTGCAGCAACTGCATCAGCACGTGACTGAGATAAGGATTGGTTATATTCATCAGCACCACGAGAATCGGTGTGACCCTGAATCTCTACCGCTGAATCACCGTACTCTTTCATGAAGCTAGCAACGCGCTCGATGTCACCCGTGTAATCGGATTTAACAACACTGCTGTTATTGTCAAACAGAACTTCCAATTCAACCGCTACTTCTTTTTCAGCGGTCTGAGGGCAACCCTCTGCATCCACTGCTAAGAAATCAGCTGTATCCGGACATGCATCATCAGCGTCATTTACGCCGTCGCCATCGCTGTCCATTGGGG
>JAUVQU010000019.1 GCA_030597965.1 Cellvibrionaceae bacterium | reverse complement strand
GTGGCGGGAGGCATAGATCTCTATACCGTGCAGAAGTTAATGACCCACAGTGATCCCAAGATGACGCAGCGATACGCTTACTTGAGCCCAGATCATATGAAGGCGGCTTTGGATAAAGTTTTCAATCGATTCGGACCAGCCGGAAAGCCAACTCAACCCAGTACAATGAACCAGCAGGAATTTAATTATGACTAACAACATAATAACCCGCGAAAAAGCCAACAGCGCGATGGACAAGCTAGATATTGTTGAATCGAGGCTGCTCATAATTTTCGATTTATTCGAAACCAAGTGCTGCTCGGGTGAAGATGAAGCAGTAATCGATGCCAAAGCGATTGAAGGAGTACTTCAAAACCTGATGGATTCCATTGATGAAATCCAAAGTGCCAAAGGCCTTCTGGAGCAAAAAGAACCTTCGAAGGTGACCCGCATTAGAAAAAAACGCTTTTGGGGATAAACGACCGTGGTCTGAAGCAACAAGAATTGACTGAAAATCTTCGAGCGCATACAGGGTTCGCCAGTAAAACCCATACGTAGTCAGCTTAACTATGGGGGCTTACCAGACACCAAGGACACTATTAATCCATTCTTGGTCTGCATTTTGCGCCTTATCGCCGTAGTATTTTATAGATTTCTTACTGCGCTCTAGCGCACTTTCCCCACAACTATAAATCTCGCCCTAACTATAGGAACTGAGCTCCCCCCATGCAGCAAAAGTAGTTAATAGACTGACTGGAGACTCAAATCTTCTCAGATCACATGCATCAACCCCAGCCTGCAAATCATCAGTAAAAACAAAGAGAACCACCTGAAGCAAAAGCAACAATATTAGAACCTGATATATAAACGAAAATCGTAATTATATTGTGTTTTGCTCAACCCACTTAAACCTAGGCATGCTCATTATAGAATGACATTTAGGTAGATGGCCGTTTATATAGTGCGCGCACTGTACTCTGAGTAACGTGCGATGCTAAGCAACAGCTTATCTCAACATTCCCCTACAAATTACATGTATGCCGGGACGGCAGATATCAATAAGGTAAAAATGGAGGCAATAAAAAAGGCAGCTACTTTCGTAACTGCCTTTTAAAAATATGGGGTGGACGACGGGGATTGAACCCGCGACCACCGGAATCACAATCCGGGGCTCTACCGACTGAGCTACGTCCACCATAGCGACATTTAACTGTCATTTGCACTGTGTTTGGCTGCCAAAAAATGGCGCACCCGACAGGATTCGAACCTGTGACCGATGGCTTAGAAGGCCATTGCTCTATCCAGCTGAGCTACGGGCGCATTAATGAGCCTGAAACTCATGCCTTCATAGGCTCTTACAGTGCGTTAGCTTGTCTTTTAGGCGCTTTTAATTGGCGTTCTAACTGACTGGCTAACCCCTTGAATTTGTTGCCGTTTGACTCCTAATTCAAGATGGATCGCATTATACAACTAGCGCTCGCTCTTGCAAGTAATAGTTATCGACAATCTTTCTTTATCGGATAACCGTATAATTTCTGCTCAATTTCATACGAATTGCGCTACTAAATATGCGCTTCAATCTTAATATCGCTCCGCAGCTTCTTTCATTTGAGCTTCTACATCCTTGGCCTTTTGCAAAGCATCCAGCTGATGTTGAGGGATTATCCCCTCTTCAGCTTTTACGTTTTTATCACCGCTGATGGGTGGCGGCTCTTCACCGCAGCCGCTCAGTAAACCTATTGCTACTATTAATGCTGGCAAATACTTCATTGCTGTCTCCTGTTACTTAAAAACACCTCAAGTGTATAGGCTAAATAGAAACTTCTATAGGCTCATATCATAAAATGAAAGGCCTATCGTGTATTGGCGAGACGCCATGCATGTGGGAGAATACCCACTCAAGAAATCTCCGATTAGATGTACAATTAAGCGCACAGCTGCGTTGTTTCTTCGCTCGTCTCTCGCCTGTCTTATTGATATGTCGCGGGAGTTCGCACCGGGACACCTCGCGCTTCAAAGCGTCTACTTTAGGTACGCTGTATCACACGGTACATCCAATCAAAGCTTTCTTTAATTTTTATCTGTTTCCATCGTTAAATTTGTAAGCTCCTCCACACACCTACTGGGATGACTGAAATGTCTGCATTAGTACTCGACGGTAAAGCCCTCGCCAAGAAAACCGAAGAAGAATTGTCACAACGAGTTGCCGCGCTTAAAGAAAAGAGCGGTGGCCAAACACCTATTCTGGCAACCATTCTTGTCGGTGCAGATCCCGCTTCGGCGACCTATGTGAAGATGAAGGGCAATGCCTGTGCTCGCATTGGCATGGGCTCCTTGAAAGTGGAGATGTCTGATAAGACCACCACCGAAGAGTTGCTTGCAAAAATTGACGAGCTGAACAGCAACGAGCACATTCACGGTATTTTGTTACAGCACCCGGTACCTCCCCAGATTGATGAACGCGCTTGTTTTGATGCCATTGCCTTAGAAAAAGATGTGGATGGTGTAACCTGCCTGGGCTTTGGCCGCATGAGCATGGATGAAGAAGCCTACGGCTGCGCCACACCCAAAGGTATTATGCGTTTACTGGAAGCCTACAATATTGAACTTTCAGGTAAACACGCAGTAGTCGTTGGCCGCAGCCCTATTTTGGGTAAACCCATGTCGATGATGATGCTGGGTGCCAATGCCACTGTGACTATTTGTCATTCCCGCACACAGAACCTGGCGGGTCATATTAAACAGGCGGATGTGATTGTAGGCGCTGTAGGTAAGCCAGAATTTATTAAAGCCGAGTGGATCAAAGACGGTGCTGTTGTGATTGATGCTGGTTATCACCCAGGTGGTGTTGGCGACATTGAGCTTGGCCCATTGGTTGACCGTGTAGCCGCTTATACGCCTGTACCGGGCGGTGTAGGCCCAATGACCATCAACACGTTGATCTATCAATCAGTTGATTCTGGTGAGAAGAAGATGGGCTGATATGCTCGCTATTATGAGGACGTCATTGCGAGGTGCGTAGCACCGTGGCAATCCACTATTTCGACATAATGGATTGCTTCGTTTTGTTCGCAATGACAATGGACATATCCTACCTATGAGCAATCCCCCGCTCGACATCATCTACCATGACGAATACCTGGTCGCCGTATACAAGCCCGAAGGCCTATTGGTACACCGCAGTAACATTGACCGGCATGAAAAGCGCTTTCTTTTGCAGGAGCTGCGCGATCAAATTGGGCAACACCTCTACCCTGTCCACCGCTTAGACAAACCCACGTCAGGTTTAATTCTATTCGCCCTGACACCGGAAGTGGCTGCCCTGCTGCAAGCCGATATGCAATCGAATCAAACCACGAAAGAATACTTGCTGGTTTGCCGTGGTTACTGCCCGGAAGTTGGTATTATTGATCACCCGCTCAAGCCGATAGACGATTTTAAGAGCAAGCGTCGTAAGTCGAACCCTGCCGGCCCACAAGAGACTAAGCCTGCACAAGAAGCCGTGACCGAATATACCCGCTTGGCAACCGCCGAGCTGGATGTTGAAATAGATCGCTACCCGCAGTCCCGTTATTCATTTGTATTGGCCAGGTTACTGTCGGGTCGTAAACATCAGATACGCCGACATTTTAAACACCTGTCACATCCCATTATCGGTTGCCCCAAGTACGGCAAATCAAAGCACAATCATTACTTTGCTGATAAACTCAGCGCCCCACGATTGCTGCTGCACTCGTACCGCATGGTGCTAATACACCCTGTCACACAGGCGCCTCTCGAGTTAATCACTCCACCGGTGGGTAGTTTTGAACGACTAATAGATACAATGGGCTGGCAACTGCCTTAAAAATTACTGTTTTTAAAAGTGCCCAAATGGTAATCCTTTTAGTAACAGACCTTAGTGAAACCAAATATGCGCCTTGATAAATACATTAGCCAAGTCACCGATTACTCCCGTGCGGAGGTTAAAAAACTTCTGCGCAACAACCTTATCTGTGTGGACGGTGAATCGACAAAAAGTGCATCCCTACAGATTACAAACGCACAGACCGTTAGTGTTGATGGTGAAGCTTTATCGCGCCCTGGCGCCCGCTACTTTATGCTCAATAAACCACAGGGCTATATATGCGCCACCAAAGACGGTGAACACCCCACGGTTATTGATCTTTTAGACGAGCCAAATACCGACAAGCTTCAGATTGCCGGGCGACTGGATATCGACACCACTGGATTGGTGCTGATCACCGACGACGGCAAATGGAACCACGCGGTCACCTCGCCCAAGCGCGACTGCAAAAAGACCTATTACGTGTGCACTCATTCAACCATTCCCGATAACGCAGCCGAGCAATTTGCCAAGGGCGTTATGTTGGATGGCGAATTAAAGCCAACATTACCCGCGACACTGGAAGTGTTGTTTGATAACGAAGCCAACCTCACCATCGGTGAAGGTAAGTACCACCAGGTAAAGCGCATGTTCGGTGCGATTGGCTCGAAAGTAGAAGAGCTTCATCGCCATACCGTGGGCGGTATCGTGTTGGATGAAACGTTAGAGCCAGGTGAATATCGCCCTCTCACCCCAGCTGAAATTGAACTGATAAAACCATGAGTGATTCGGCCTTTCAGTTATTAGTCCCTCATCTAGAGAACAGCGGCGCCACTAACACGCTGCTTTTTGCGGATGAGAACCTACTGGACGTCCTGCCTACTTTGCAGCAGCACGATCATCTTCTGGTTATTACTAACCGCTGGGATATTTATCAGCAAGCGATCTCCGCACAGCTGAACTGCGAATTTTCTGATATGGACTGCAGCCAGTTAAGTGATGGCAGTTTTGATCGAATTCTCTACCGTGTTTCGAAAGAGAAGCCCCTGGTAAACCACCTGATCCGTGAAGCTTTCCGTCTATTAAAAACCGGCGGAGAGCTTTTTCTTGCAGGTAAGAAAAACGATGGTGCTAAAACCTATATCGACAAAGCCGGTAAATTATTTGGCGCTAAGGCACCAGCACAAAAATTTACAAGTGATTACTTAGGCTGCGTTGCTAAGAGCTGTGATATTTCTAATGAGAAGGCACTCAAAGCCCTCGACGACAAAGACTATACAGATCTGCGCTGCATCACTCAGATCAACGATAAAGCCGTGCTGAGCAAGCCTGGTCAGTTTGGCTGGAATAAACTCGATAAAGGCAGCGAGCTATTAATAGAAGTCGCCGATGATTATCTACAAACCAAGAAATTGAAGCCTGAATCCCTATTGGACCTGGGCTGTGGTTATGGTTATTTAACTCTAAACAGCTACCGTTGGCCTTCAATTACACGCCGTGTTGCCACAGATAATAACGCCGCCGCATTACTCAGTGTCGAGGCTAATGCCGACAGTTTATCGACGGGTATAGAAGTTGTTGCGGATGACTGTGGCGCCAGCATCAAAGAGCGATTTGATCTGATTCTGTGCAACCCTCCCTTCCATCAAGGCTTTGATGTGGACGGCGATTTAACCACTAAATTCTTATCGCGTATTCACACCGCACTGACTAAAAATGGCATGGCCATTGTGGTGACGAATCAATTTATTCCTATAGTAAGTAAAGCCGCAGGCAAGTTTTCAAATATCAAAACATTAAGTGATGACGGCTCGTTTAAAGTGACCTTACTTGACAATAACAGGCGCAGATAAAAAAATTACGGCTTAGGCTGTTAAAAAAATAACCCCTTTTCTTTCCTCACTCGTTTATATGTTTTAAACAAACGAGGAGTCCATCATGTTGCTATCAAAAAAGACCGCCGTCTTTTCCAGTATCCTGCTACTAGCCGCCTGTAGCAAAGAACCCATACAAGACAACACCCACCTACCGACAACCCCTCTGGCCAATGAAACAACCCATGCCAGTGAATTGAAACAACGTGGACAACAAGATAAAGGCAACAAAGCTCGCGCCATAGCGCAGCAGGGCAAGAAAAATTTAGAAAATAACCGAGAAGCCAACGAACGTAAAATCTACGAATCCATCCCCCAAAATACTGTTACCGATAGTGCTCAACTTTATTCTGGTAGCAGCATGGCCATAAGTATAAAAACAGCAGAGAGCTTCAATATTTTTCCACCAATTTACATTGAAGAAGGCCGGGAAAATTATACCTCCGTTGATGACAATGCGATTAAACTCACGAACGAATCACCAGTATCTACATTCTCTGTTGATGTGGACACCGCGTCCTACTCAAACATCAGGCGTCTACTCAATCAGGGGCATCTGCCCGGTAAACATGTCGTCAGAATTGAAGAGCTGATCAACTACTTCAGTTATGACTACCCGCAACCAGACAATCAACCATTTTCTGCTCATACAGAGATTGGGCCTAGCCCGTGGAATGCGGACAAACATTTACTGCACGTGGGTATTCAAGGTAAAACAATTGAAGCCGCTGAGCGCCCAGACTCCAATCTTGTGTTCTTAATTGACGTGTCAGGCTCTATGCAAAACCCCAATAAAATAGGCTTATTAAAAAGTTCAATGAAAATGCTGGCCCATCAGCTCAATGCAAATGATTCCGTTGGCATTGTGGTGTATGCCGGTGCCGCCGGTGTCGTACTGAAACCCACCAGTGGTGATAATACAGCCGCAATTCACAAGGCATTGGATCAACTACAAGCTGGAGGCTCGACCAATGGAGGTGCCGGTATCCATGCGGCCTACGCCCTTGCCCAACAACACTTTATAAAGAACGGTATTAACCGGGTCATATTAGCTACTGACGGTGATTTTAACGTCGGCACGGTCAATCAAAATGCCTTAAAACAGCTTATAGAAGCAAAACGGAAAACCAATATATCCCTGAGTGTCATGGGTTTTGGTATGGGTAACTATAACGATGCCCTGATGCAGGAACTGGCACAAAATGGTAACGGTAACGCCTATTACATCGACACATTGAATGAAGCGCGCAAGGTATTGGTAGAAGACCTTAACGCCACGCTGCATACCATTGCCAAGGATGTAAAAATTCAAATTGAATTTAACCCCAATGTGGTGTCGGAATACAGGCTGGTTGGCTATGAAACTCGCGCCTTAAAACGGGAAGATTTTAACAACGATAAGGTTGATGCAGGTGAAGTGGGCGCAGGTCACACAGTAACGGCTATATATGAACTGGCATTAACTGATAGTAAAAATAAATCCGTTGACGATTTACGCTATCAAATATCCAAACAGTCTAAACGCGTCGACGCTGAATCCGAGTTGGCTTTTTTGCGTTTACGTTACAAGTCACCTACCGGCAGTAAGAGTAAGCTGATTGAGATACCATTGAAAATACGTGATATCCAAACGGTGTTTTCAAAAACCAGCGACAATTTTCGATTCTCGGCGGCGGTTGCCGGCTTTGGTCAGTTTTTACGTGACAGCCCGTACAGTACAACGCTCAACATGAATGACCTCATTGCTATGGCGGAATCCTCACGAGGTACAGATAACAAGGGTTATCGCAGTGAATTCTTACAACTGCTAAAGCTGGCCGCCGCAATACCAAGCGCTGAGTATACAACCGGTTCCGTTAGCTATCGCGAATAAGCTATAGTCATTTTTAATTGCACGGCCGATCATAGGAATTTGATTGACTCATATCACCAACACTAAGATCGATAAAGGCTCGCTTGAAACCGATGAGTCATTGATGCTTGCCTATGCGAATGGGCAGGCACCTGCTTTCGACCGTCTGTATGAGCGCCATAAATTAGCCGTTTATCGCTTCTTTATGCGGCAGGGAACACCGCAAGCGATCGCTGAAGATTTAACCCACGATACTTGGCTAAAAGTTATTGATGGACGACACCGATATACCGTATCGGCCTTATTCAAAACGTGGCTATTTATCATCGCAAGAAATGTTTTGATTGATTATCAAAAAAAGAAAAGCACGACCATGGAGAGTACCGCCCTGGCGGATGAGGCTGAACTGCCAGGGAATAATGTGATAGATGATATGAGCGCACTAACTCAGCATCTGGCCAAGGCAATCGCTGCCCTGCCCTTCGAACAAAGAGAAACGTTTTTATTAAAACAGGAAGCAGGGTTTACACTGGATGAAATATCAGTGATCACACAGCAAAATAAAGAGAAAGTAAAAAGCAGTTGGCGCTATGCCCTGCAAAAGCTACGAAGAGGTTTAAGTCATTATGTCGAATGAACATGGCAATGACATGAGCGACAAGCAGCAGGTAAAAGATGAAGCTTTTATCTCTGGCCTGTACGCGCAACTCAATGATGATGTAACACCAGAGGCATTGGATCAAAAAATTCTTGCCGCCGCTCATCGAGAGGTCGGTGCCAAACCTGTATTAATAAAAAAACACCCTAAGTGGCTGGTGCCTTTATCCAGTGCCGCCTCTCTTATGCTGGTTATTGCTTTGGGTTGGCAACAAATTGACGGGCCAGGCAGCACCCTGGCCCAGATAACCGAGGACATGGATACTCCGGAAATTGTCGCTATCGACAGAGGGCGCTCGGCAAAGAAATCCGTACACCAAAAGCTCCAAGTCACTCAAAAGTCCAATACGGTGAGCCACGAAGGCAATACATCCATTACATTTACGTCACCCGTAAGCACATCAGATGCTGAAGGGAAAGGTTATGGTCTCGCCGACGTAGAACAGGTAACTATTGTCGATGAGCGTACTGAATCCACTCAGCTACAAAAAAATCTTGCTGGGGAGAAACGAATTTTAGCCACAACGAGTGGCCCAATCACCAAAGCAGTTGATGATGAGATAGGTCAATTCAATGGTAACCACAGCACGAGTAAAAATGAGTCAACAGCCGACAAAATCGCCCCTGAGAGCCCCCTCGGGGCAGAACACACCATCACCCTTAACATTGAAAGTTTTCACGAACGGTTAGCCTCAGGTAAAGACCAGACTCTTAGATTAACCAGGGTTACCGAACATTTTTTTGAAGTGACGGCTCTGTCTAGCGATGGAGTTATTGAACATTACCGACTGAGCAATGATCATTTTACAGTGCGAGTAAACAGCCATCCTGTCGATTCGCTGACTGGCTCAGAAATAAATACCTCTGAGAAAGCCAGCCCTCTGAAATGGTCAGATATATCCGCGCGCTGAAGGTTGGCTCAAAGATCTCGAGCGATTACCAGTGACCACCCTTCATAACTCCGGTAAAGATTTTTCGTGCGATTTGCATCTTGGTGGTGGGGACATTTTCTCGCTCGACGGCGGCTTCCTCTTCACTTAATCCACGCGCAGCGGCTGAGTCCGGGAACAGATGATACGCCTGCGCCAACAGTGATTCCGTAAAACTTGGGGCTGTGGCTTGAGCGACTGCACCCGCCATCCCCAAACCTGTAGAAACACGCTTAGGCTTGTTCAAAATAGCTTTTACGATGAGATCGCGTGCCTGTTCCGGGGATAGCGTCGGGAACGCCTTATACAGACTGGTTGGCGCGATCATTGGCGTACGCACTAATGGCATATGAATGGTGGTGAAATGAATATTTTGGTCTGCGTATTCCGGTGCCGCGCACTGGCTAAAGGCATCCAAGGCCGCCTTTGAAGCCACATAGGCAGAGAATCTTGGCGGACTGGTCAGTACACCAATCGATGAAATATTGATTATATGACCACTTTCCTGCTCTTCCATCGACGGTAAAAAGCCATTGATCAATCGCAGTGCCCCAAAATAGTTGAGCTGCATGGTGCGTTCATAATCGTGGAAACGATCGTAGCTGTAACGTACAGAACGCCGGATGGAGCGGCCCGCATTGTTAATTAACACATCAACATGGTCGTGGTTTTTAAGCACGTTTTTAATGAGTTTGTCGCAATCGGTCATATCCGAGACATCACAGGAATAGGCCGTGGCTTTACCGCCTTGGTCGGCTATTTCTGCAAGAGTTTCATCGAGCTTTTCAACCGTGCGAGCAACCAGCACGACTTCTGCGTCGGCTTCAGCCAGCCGTAATGCGCACTCTTTACCGATGCCTGAAGTCGCACCGGTTACAACAACCACCTTGCCTTTCACTTTACGTCGCAGCGCAGAAACTGAAGGTTTTCCTACGATCTGATTGAATAGTCCGTCTATATCTTTCAGCACAGATTCATCCTCTTTTCGTAAAAAATTAAACCAATAATTCCAAACCACATCAGCATAGGACTCAAACTCCGGACATTCAATATCCGCCTCTGCCAATATGGCTGTCGTTTCAGCATTGTCATACAGGGTTGGGTAGTTAAGGTATGCCATCACTTCCGCAGGAATACCCATGCGCTTCATTAACTGATCAGTAAGCTTCTTAACCGGAGATAACTTACCTAACGACTGCCCTGTTTTTTCGGATACCGCATCCACTCGCGGCATATCCAATGATTTAAGGCTACCGCCGCCTGCCTGCTTTAACATCACCCGCATTAATTCGCCGACACGAATACCCTGCGGGTCTGTAATGAAGAAACACTCATGATTTTTATCGGGAACATGCACCAGGTGATCAATCGCATTCGCCACGAAATCAACGGGCACCAGATTGATATTTCCCGCCTTAGTCATCAACAGAGGAAAGGCTTCTGGTACCAGCTTGCTGACATTATTGATCGTATCAAAGAAGTAGTAAGGGCCGTCGATCTTATCCATCTGACCCGTCTGTGAATGACCAACCACCATGCCCGGGCGATAGATACGCCAAGACATTTTTTTCTCTTTGCGCACCAGACCTTCTGAATCATGTTTGCTGGAGAAATACGGATTATCCAAATCCGTTGCCTCTTCAAACATATCCTCGGTAAATGTGCCTTTGTAGAGTCCAGCCGCAGCGATAGAACTGACCAGGTGAAAGCAACCCGCTTTCAGTGATTTTGACAGTGCGATCGCCTCGGCAGTGCCCTGCACGTTACTGAGCTTTTGGGATTCGGCATCCGCCGTAATATCGTAAACAGCTGCGAGATGTAAAAAATGGTCAATGCTGCCAGTATTCTTTTTGATCCAGGCATTGGGAACACCTAACTTTTTATCGTTCAAGTCACCTTTAACAGCGATAAGTTGATCCTTATCCGCGCCCAAAAATTCCCGCAACTCATCGACTTTATAGAGAGAGCTTTCTCTTGCCAGCATAAAAACCTTGCCACCTCGATCCAGAATTTTGGGAATTAAGAACTTTCCAATAAATCCTGTGCCGCCTGTGATGAAATAATTCATACTCGTTCCTTCTCTCATTAATCTTTGTGCTGGTTGTCAAAGTTAGTTTGATCAATAAATAACCTAAACAAGAATAGCGTGTGTTTCAGATACTTACTATTGCAAGCATAGGACAAAATACTGTCCAAAAAGACCATGACGCATTAATAGACATAAAAAAACCGACGTTAAAGTCGGTTTTTAAAGTGGTTCATCAATTACTGAGGCGTATACCAAATAGGAGAAGTTAATGCCCTCTCCTGAAGCGGCACTTTATTGCGTGGGTCGTCACAGCTCTCTGGTCTATCTTCTGCTGAAGCCAAACTGCACTGCCAAGTAGCATAACGACAGCTTGGGTTTTCTACAGCACGGGCGTAGTAAACTGCTCGCTGGCTTGAATTGAATTCAGGGTCTGTCCAGACGGTACATAATTGATTGAAGCCAATACCTGTTTGTTCGCAGGTATCAGTATTAACACTGGCGCCATTATTAGCATCACCCGCTACATCAAATACCTTCTCACGACCTTGGCCTTCAGCATCCACCCAGCCCTTCACTATTTGAAGGCGCTGTAATGGCGTTCCGGCTTGAACGGATGAGCCTGTATCGGCTAGAGCAGTGGCGAGAAATGTCGGAGCTACGCCTGCTTTGGCGGGTAAATCCTGACCCATTGGCACGCCATCGGCGTAGGCTGTGACAAGCATTGCAGGGTCACCACAGAGGTTTTCATCGTAGCTCCAACCGCCAAATAAGCGGGGTTGAATACGCGGCCCTGTGGTTGAAAACACTTCTTTGCTCTTAATAGAATCGAAAATTGCTGCACGGGAATTTTCTGGTGACCAGACGCCAATTAAGCCGCCGGGGCTGTTACTGGAATTACCATCGAATTCGAATGTCCAACTGGCGCGTTCACGCAATTCATCATCTGCAGTACCAAGATGGCCCGGGAAGGTTTTTTCGGTAACCCCACCACCAATACCATTGTGGGTATCGGTGGATGAAGAAAGTCCAAACTTGAATGGGTTTACACCAATACGCTCCTCTTCTTTAAGACCTTCAACCAAAGCATGACGCACATAGCTTAATCGTGATAAACAAGTAGGACCCAGTGCCAAACTGATATCACCCAGACTCGACTCCCAGCATTCGTTAATCTCGTCAAAGGTTCGCTTAAGCATTGAAGATTTTTCAAAAGCAAACACTTCAAACTTCTCGTTTTCACAAAGAGCATCGTAATCAGCGATGACACCGGGCACGTTATTATGGCATTCGGAATCACCCTTGTGCTGCATCACCTCTACCACTGGCTCTATCTCCATACGCAAAGCAGCAATTTCACGCTGCTCTTCTACACCGCTGGCCCCCGGGTAATCAATGCTGAACATACGACCATTGGATATATTGGAATTATGCGGAATAGCCAGCACATCACAATCTGTCCCTGACTCCAGGCAATCCTTTTTAAGTGCACGCCAAAGTTGATAATCACGTGGGGCCTCGATAGTACTGATGGGGATAGCCGGTACTGTGGTATTACGGAAGATTACGTTGCGGTGCAGATTCGAACCCAAGCGCACAGAGCTGTATTCATAAGCTACCAATGTAGCTCTTTCACAGTTAGCACTGGTGTCATTCCAGTCTTCTGCGGCTTGAATGGTGTCCTGCCAAACGGTGGTAGCCGCACCTTTACAAGCTGCACCATCTTCACCACACAGGGATTCAGGTCTGAATGGGATTGGGGAAATAATACCCAGAGCCTGCATAAAATCACGCCCGTAACCCGTTCTGAATTTTGTACAGTATTCACCATTAAACTCAGGATATTGTGGGTCAGTACACAGACGACTTTCGCCATAGAACTCTGCATGATCTGTTACTGCCATAAAGTCCAGCGGGCGATCAATACGGACAGGCCGGGTACCCTTTTCCCCGCTGGCATCATTTGGGAATAGATATATTTCACCGCCAAAGGCGTAGTTATAGGCATCCTGTGGCGTCGTACGTACACCATATTTCCAGCCATCGGCTGAATAACCCGTGTGAACATGCACATCACCAAAATACGCATTACGGAGAGGATTATTATCGATACAGGGCTCTTCTAAAACAGGAGCCTCAACCATCTGCCTAGCTGAGTTGTCACCTAGTTCAAATTTACCCCCATCACAGCCGGTTAATACGCCAAACGTTAAAATAGTGGTTATACCGATTTTTATCTGAGCTGCCATATTTGGCTTAACTATGCTCATATTCCTCTCCATCTACGTTCTTATTGTTATAACTTACTTTCTAAAATGTTAATTGCGTCAGACACCGTTAACATGCTGTCTATAGGATAAACCAAGCCGCCTAATGAATCCGATAACAATTTATAACTATTAATCTATGAAAAAAATACAATATGCAGCATATCATTGCCCTTACTCTTCTTATAACGGGATGCTTAGGCATTCCCAATTTACCTGAGCCTATTGGTATTCCCAGATTATAAATGAACAGCTATAAACGAATAGCTTTTAGCCGATAATTTAAACGACAGCCCATAAGGCGTTCATCCAACGCCTTATGGGTTTGCAGTTGCTTCTTAAATTCCAGTTTTGATAGTGCTTGTCGGGTAAAGCAACCTATAGCATTGGCGTACAGTGGCGTAGAAAATTCCCACGCATTTACTAACAGCGGGTCAAGCTTTGGGTTAAGAAATAACCCACATTGCCGCAACCCTTTTGACTGATCAAAATTCACAACCAAAGCACCGTTATCATTTAAATGCGTAATGAGCGACCGGCACCAGACCTCATTAGCCTCTATGGCCCTACTTGGCTCACCATCAACATCACCAAATAAATCATCAATAATAAGATCGAACTTCGGGCCTTTGTAGTTTTTGAGCCAAGCGATTGCATCGGTTTGAATGAGCTCGACCTTTTTTGATCTGACCCCAAAAAAACGCTTCGCCACCGATAAATGAATGGGATTCAATTCAATGCCTACGATAGCCTCAGGCTTCAAAAAGTACTCTAATTGTTTAATGACAGCACCACCGCCAACCCCCAAAACCAACACCCGCTTTACTGTATCCAATGATTGGAAAAATGCTGGTAACAGCAGTAGATCCCATACTGACCCAGACACAGGCGAGGCAGGATTGTACTGGCTGTGAAAAACTCCATTGGTGTACAAGCGACGAGTACGCCCCGCCGACCTCACCTCATAGAGCGTTTCTGCTCCTTCACTCTTGTTTCGTTTCTGCCAAATAACTGCCATTGTTTTGCTCTGTTTCAGGTAAATAGCCTAAACCGGATTGCTTGCGTATAATCGCCGCTCAATTTCAGAAGCAACCCGGTCGTAATGACTGGATAAGTGAGATCCCTTCTAATGTTCAAAACCAATGAATACTTTGACGGCAAGGTTAAGTCTATTGCCTTCCAAACTGAAACTCTGCCTGCCACCATTGGCGTCATGCGTGCCGGTGAATACGAATTTGGCACCAGCCAGCGTGAATACATGACCGTTACCAGCGGTGTACTAACGGTTAAATTGCCAGATGCTGATGACTGGGTTACCTTCAAACAAGGTGAAACTTTTATCGTCGAAGCCAACTTGTCTTTCAAAGTTAAGGCCGAAGTGGAATCATCTTACCTTTGCTTATACGAATAAGGCTTTATACGAATGGATTCATCTTTTGCCAGCACCTTCTGTGCTGGCATTATCGTCCCCCTCTTCACGCATACCCCTTAAAGCTTGGGCCAGGGTAACGCCCAAGGTTCTCTATAATCCTTCATCACTTCCGTAAAAGCCGTATTTGAAAATAACTCTCCTGAAGCCGGTAAACACTGGTAGCTTTTCAGTGTCCCCTGCCACTCAAAGCGCAAACAGTAGGCATGCAGATAACCTCGATCAGCCTGGTCGGCGATGTGATAAAGCGGGTCACCAATAATAGGCGCGCCTAATGATCGCAAGGCCACTCGTATCTGATGTGTTTTCCCTGTGTGTGGTTTGATGATAAAGAAGCGCACTTTGGGGGCCAGACTTGTACAGAAGAACTGTGTGACGGCGGGATTCTCACGACTGCTTAGCAATTTCCATGCTCCACGGCGGGCTTTACTCATGTCGCCAATCACAGCACCCTGCTTCTTGCGTGGCTTAGCGTCGCTAAGGGCGAGGTAATATTTTTCCATGGCTCGATTGCGGAAGAGTGCTGAAAGCTGACTGTTGGCGGACGGGGTAACCGCCATAATCACCACCCCTGAGGTCATCTTATCTAATCGATGCACAGGATAAAGCTTCTCAAACCCTAAGGCTTTGGCGGCCACTTGCAACAAACCAGGTTTTTCACCATCGGCCTGCACGCTAATGCCCGGGGCTTTATTAACCACAACATAGTCGTCATTATGTTCGATGAGCTGAAACAATTGTCTACCACTTGTTACACAGAGCTTTGCACTAAACGAAACCATTTTTCGTGCAAAAATCTCTATACATTTAAAGAAGCTTAAAGCTTACTTGAAATGGATCAATAACTCCGCATCCATAGAGTTTTATGCTAAAAATAGTAAAGTCATTTTAATGGAGAGTAGTATGCAATACGGTGAGTTCGTTGAAACCCTGGAATTATTCCCTGCCGGTCGTTACTTGGTAAACAGTCTACAACTGCTGGATTTATTATCACACAAAGGCTGCACAGGCGTTGAGGTAAGAGTGCTGCACATTGGCACCATTGCCTTGGATCAAGATGAACTTAGAAGCCGTCTTCATCAACCAGATCTGCCCCGATTAGATGATGTAAAAATCACCTGTTTAGATGGCACCATTATTATCGATGAACCTTCATGGGGTAATTAATAGAGACGCCCTTAAATGCATTTTTTTTATTAAGCATTTGATCACGCTGAAGTTTTCAGCCGGCGAGCATAAAGCCGTTTTAACTTAGAACAAAACGGTCTCTCATCGTAAAAGACTTACCCTATAGAGTGTGTATACTTAATTCAGGTGTCCGTCAGCGTGGGGAATTTAATCGAAATCCTCAGCACCTAAAAGGCAGCATTAGAGAGCCTATGAGGTTCTCTGCCACACTAAGGGTACGGCGATCTTATACATAGGGGATCGGCCGACAGAACGCCCAATCTGTGGTCTGTTGGTTGTATGGGTTCAGCCCGCAAAAGGGTCAGCCTATGCGAAGCTCACGACTTATAAGGTAGTAATCAACAATAAGTCTGAGCACTGGGCCTGCACTGCGGACATCGCTTAAACTCCCTCACAAGCCGCTCCTGCTTTAGATAAAAAGTCGCGCGGCTTTTTCATATTTGTTATTTCTTTACATCTTTATTTTATCACCCTTCATCCGAGGGGCAACTCCACGTACACTCTTATCCAGCTTGAGAACTCTTCATTACGTATTGATTAAACAGCAGGAAATTTCATGAGCGATGCTTACCGCGAACAACATAAAAAACGCCTCAGTTATATGCCTTGGCTTTATCGTAATCTCAATTTCAAAGGCAAAGTGTGGGCCAGCCGCTGGCAGCAGGAAATACAGCAATCCTTAGGTTTTCTAGAAACCATTGAATTTGGTGAAGACTGCTTTATTGCACCGGAAGCCAATTTGTTTGCCGAGCGTGGACGCGACATCATCGTAGGCGATGAAGCGCAAATTGCCGCTGACTGCTTCCTGCATGGGCCTTTAACTATTGGCGCAAACGTCAGCATTAATCATGGGGTCTCGATGGACGGGGGCAACCAGGGAATCAGCATTGGCGACAATACGCGCATAGCGACAGGCTGTAAGATTTTTGCATTCAATCACGGTGTGGCTGCTGATCAACTCATTCGAGAGCAACCGGTAACCTCAAAAGGTATTTCTATTGGCCAGGACGTGTGGATTGGAGCCAATGTCTGTATTGCCGATGGTGTAACCATTGGCGATAAAGCCGTGATTGGCATGGGCAGCGTGGTAACGAAGGATGTACCTGCTGGCGTAACCGTCGGAGGAAACCCTGCCCAGCCATTGAATGACAATTCTAGAATTTAAATGCCTTTATAATCTATCTTCCCTCGTTTACGGCTGGACAGCTGGTTGTTCTGATTGCTCTTTGTTTATTGGGGTTTCCGGTTGAGATTCTTGTCTTGCATCTTGAATGTCTTCCTTTGTTCGCTCCAACTCAGATTCAACAGTGTTGAGTAGTGATTCCCAACCTTGCAAGAGAGCATTATTCGCCTCTCGAACAATACCGTTAATCGTATTATTGCTTAACTTAACCACCTTATCGTTCAGACTCGAAACGTCCTCATTTAACCGATCCATTTTCTCGGTCAACTTAACTATTTTTTGAGTATGTATGCTTAGTTGCTCCTTATCGTGCTGGTACTGAACAGCCAGCACAACAACCAACGCCAAGGTAACAGCCAATAAAACCCGTTCAAATGTATTTCTCACTGTTTTCTCCATATCCAATAGCGCCCGCTGGGCAGAAAGACGTTACAACCACTTAGAACAGTATAATGCAGTTAATATTCATTCACCTGCCAAATAAACCGTAGAAAATTTAAATCTATTTATTTCTGCTCTCAAAACTCGACCAAAAAGGCTCGGCCTATTTAATATAGTCGCCCTTATGTTCAAAAAAATAAAATCAAAAGGTTATGAACACTTAATAACCCTTTGATTTTATTGAAAATAGTCCTTTATCATCTGTTGCAGCCTCGGCAATATGATCAGCCACCGCTTTAATACGAGCACTGTGGCGTAAATCCTCATGGCATACGAGCCATAATTCGACAGAGTAAGGCAAAATATCCGGTAACAGGTTCACTATATTGGGCACTGTTGCAGCCCATCGATGTGACACTATAGCCGCCCCAATTCCCTCGCCCACAGCGGCCAATTGTGCTGCTGGGCTATTGGTGTTCATCCCTACCTGGCAGTCTAGATTCTTGGCACTCATAAACTCCAACAATAGGTTTTGCCCCGTAGAACCAAATAGACCACGAATCCAGCTCAGCTTTTCCAGGTCTTTTAGCTCCGTCACAGCCCCTACTTTATTAATGTATTCACGGGATGCATAAATACCAAAATCAATATCGGTCAGCTTGCGTGCGATCAGGTCCATTTGTGTCGGGCGCCCCATCCGCAGCGCAATGTCCGCCTCACGCCCCAACAAGTCTGCCGCTCTGAAGTCGATATTAAGCTGAATCGATATATCAGGGTATTTTTCACGCAGTGAAGCCAACACAGGTATGAGCCACTGCGAGCCTGTTCCCTCTGTCGCGCTGATCGTTACTTCGCCGCAGAGGCCCTCAGCTTGCCCTTCCACAGTACGCATAATCGCGTTCATCTCGCGCTCCATCTTGCGCGCACTTTCTAAGATGGCATTTCCCGCGTCGGTTAATTGCATACGCCGCCCTGTTCTCGCAAACAGGTTCACCCCTAAGCGTTTCTCAAAAGCCGTCAGTCGCCGCCCAACCGTTGGCTGCGACATACCTAATTGATCTGATGCCGCCAACAGATTCTGACAGTCATTGATCGCCA
Source organism: Cellvibrionaceae bacterium (assembly GCA_030597965.1). Lineage (GTDB taxonomy): Bacteria > Pseudomonadota > Gammaproteobacteria > Pseudomonadales > Cellvibrionaceae > JAUVQU01. The sequence continues at coordinate 281 of JAUVQU010000019.1, read as the reverse complement.
GAAAAACTCGAAGATCCGCCCAGTCACTTACATCCACCTTGCTATTCATTTTTGAATACTTAACTCTCAATTAGTTAATTGTTATGCATTTATAGCTCATCTAGACTGTTTTTAAAAGTTGAGCAACGGGAGAAACATCATGCTATTCATTAAAACTTCAAAATCACTGAGTGCATTATCTCTTGCCACAACAGTGTTCGCATTCACTATTACACCGGCGGTTTCAGCCGATCATATGCATCAGATCTATCAGCCAGCGTACTTACAAAATGCGGTTCGCT
>JAUVQU010000047.1 GCA_030597965.1 Cellvibrionaceae bacterium | reverse complement strand
GGCAAAGTTAAAAATTGTTTCATTTTGATTCCTCAATTCGAAAAATGATTGAGGGAGGGATACTGGCGGGGCTAATGAGAGGGTTTACAAACAAGGAAACCGGGCTCTGAAGCAAAACCACCGATAAAGCCCTCCGCTTTATCGTAATGCACCGAATGGATCAGTGCGCAGTTTCAAGGCCGGTATCGGGCTGGTCGTTGCCTGCTATTAAGCTTGAACGATTCACCGTTGCGGGGGCAGCGCTGGAATAACCTACACAGCTCAGTCAATCTAGACATGCTGTGAAGGCTCACCAAACTTCCCGTTTAACCCTTCTCCCGCTATCCAATTAGCGGCTCAGGGCACCTTTAAAACGGGGCGATCATATAGATTGATCACGATTTAGTCAATTTTAATACGATATGAAAAATGAAGATGAGCAATAGACAAAGACTGATAATAAATAAGAGCGACCCCTTCAGGTGGTCGACTTCCCCTCTAGGGCATTCAACAGCGAAGGGACAGGGTTTATTGTGGAGCTTAAGTCTTCTTCAGGTATAAGTCGGATGATGACTGTCGCCATAATAAATAACCATATTAAAAAACTGATCACTAGTAACGGTTTCATACCCTTAGCGCCTATCCACAAAAAATAAATTACAAATTTCATCACTTACATGCCATTAGTGACAAGAATGACAATTGCATAATTTAATTATTTTGTCAACCGGCTGGGCTGGCCGAAAATGAAGGGCAATAAACCTCTCAATTAGGGAAATAGGCGTTGATCAAAACTTTCCAGGCACGAGCTTCTTACCCTGCATGAACGTAGGGTACAGGGGCGCTTATTCGATCACCGATTTAATTCAATCATGGAAAAAAGGCCGAATAAATTCGACCCTAAAGAATTACTCAATGGCAGCCAATGCCTGCTGTAAGTTTTTAACCGCAATCACTTTCATACCCTGAGGAGCTTCCTTAGGCGCATTAGCGATGGGGACAATGGCGCGTTTAAAGCCATGTTTGGCGGCCTCGCGTAAACGCTCTTGGCCGCTGGGTACAGGGCGAATTTCACCCGAAAGCCCCACTTCTCCGAACACCATTAAATCGTGTCCCAGTGCTCGATTTCGGAAGCTGGATACAACCGATAACAATAGCGCCAAATCTGAACTGGTTTCGCTCACTTTTACGCCGCCGACCACGTTCACAAACACGTCCTGATCGCCCAGCAATAAACCACCATGGCGATGCAATACGGCCAGTAACATGTTCAAACGGTTCTGATCCAACCCTACGGCAACACGCCTTGGATTTCCTTGATGGCTATCGTCCACCAACGCCTGCAGCTCAACTAAAAGCGGTCTTGTGCCCTCCCCTATCACCATCACCACCGAGCCAGCAGCCACTTCATCGTTACGCTGCAGGAATATCGCCGAAGGGTTACTCACCTCTTTAAGACCCTGCTCCGTCATCGCAAAAACGCCCAACTCATTGACGGCGCCAAAGCGGTTTTTGGTGCCGCGCATGGTGCGATAGCGGGAGTCATTATCACCCTCAATCATGATAGAGGTATCGATCATGTGCTCCAGTACTTTTGGCCCCGCCAAACTGCCATCTTTGGTCACGTGCCCTACCAGCAAAAGCACGGTATTGGTTTGCTTGGCAAAGCGGGTCAGGTAGGCCGCACTTTCACGCACCTGCGAAACCGATCCGGGGGCAGATTGTATGTCGGCCAAGTGCATCACCTGTATGGAGTCCACCACAATGACTTTGGGCTTCTGTTTTTGCACGGTAGCCACAAGAGATTCAACACTGGTTTCCGATAACATTTTTAATTTGTCCGTCGGCAAACCTAAACGCTGCGCGCGCATGGCCACCTGTTGTAAAGATTCTTCGCCGGTGCAGTAGAGGGTTTCCATAAAATTGGCAAGGTAACACATGGTTTGCAACAACAGCGTGGATTTACCCGCACCGGGGTTACCGCCAATTAGTACTACTGAACCCGGCACCAGACCGCCCCCCAGGACACGATCAAATTCGCCAGTTCCTGAACTAAAGCGTGGGACTTCCTGAAGATCGATCTCGGCGAGCGTTTGCACTTCATTGGCAGAGGCACCACCAGCATAGCCCTCTCTGCTGCTGTCAAAGCGGGCACTGCGATTACTCGGCGTGGGTCCTAAGCGAACTTCCGTTACGGTATTCCAGGCATTGCATTCCGCGCACTGCCCCTGCCATTTTTTATAATCCGCACCGCAATCGTTACAGACATAAGCCGTTTGTTGTTTTGCCACATTTATTCCTATCGAATGTTTTCCTGGAAGGCTTTGTTGCACCTTACCGATTGAGGTAAATCTCGGCAAGACAATCTCTGCTTTTAGGTCTGTTCGCCAGCAGGGCTGGCTCCCACATAGAGATAAACCCCACAATCATAGTCATCATACTTGGGCGGTGTTAAAGTAACTCCCATGACTGACTCGCTATTCCCCGAACGCCCTCTTGTTGTCTCCCCTTCTCTGGCCGCTACTATTGGCCTGGAAGAAGCGACGCTGGTTGGCGTTCTCAGCGATCTCATTAAGCTCCAGCCGGGACAGTTATCACAGGGCTACCAGTGGTACCAGCTAAATCATGAACAGCTGGCCGAACATATTGCGTTTTGGTCCATACAGGACATCTCCCGCATCAGCCAAAGCCTGCGTGCGCAAAGTATTATCCATCTGCATTCCGCGCCCTATCATCAGAGCCAACAATTAATTTTTACGTTTAACGAACAGAAAGCAACTCAAGTGTCTGCTGTTCCCACCGCCAGTACCGAAACATACACCGCCGGGGCGGCGCCTATATCGCCTAACTGGCAACCTTCCCGCGACGTCATTCAGTTAATCGGGCAGCACGGTATCCCTGAAGACTTCACGCAGCAGCAAGTCGCTGAGTTTGTAAATTACTGGCGTGAGAGCGGTGAGTCACAGCGCTCATGGGGTTCTAAATTCAGCCAGCATGTACGCCGCCAGTGGGGACACCAGCAGCAGCAGGCGGTACGCGAAGAACGAACAGGTGAAATCATTGATCACTGGCAACCAAGCCAGCAGATTCAAGATCAGTTTCACACGGATGGCATTCCGACCAGCTTTGTGCGCCAATGCTTAATTCGCTTTATTCAATACCACAAAGACAGCGGCACCCAACACCACTCCTGGGATACGTTGTTTTATCGCTGGGCCAGTGACGACTGGGGCAAGCGTGAACATCCATTTATGGACAAGAAACAGAACCAGCCAATGACCATTGATTGGCAGCCAGGTGAGCATACCGTGCAATATCTGTGCGAAAGCTGCGCAGTTGATGAAGGCTTTGTGCGTGAAACCGTGGCCGAATTCATTCACAAGTGGATGGAAAAAAAGGCCTACCACGCGGAGTGGGGCAACGAGTTTGCCAAGCATGTATTAGGACAATGGCGTTTTGTTCAGGCCGGTATTGAGCGCAACCCTACCGCCCGACTAATTGATAATCACTGGAAACCCAGTGAAGATTGCATCAGTGTTTTAACACAGCAGGCCGGTATTGATGCCAAGTTTATTCAGGCTAACATTCCTGAATTTGTGCTCTATTGGAAAAACCGCAACGAAGCGCGCCACAGCTGGGACACCAGCTTCATTCGCCATATAAAATATTTATGGTCTAAGAATAATTTACCCCAGAGCCAAGGTTATGAAGGACAGCAAGGAAATAATCGACCAACTAGCACAAGATCTCGCTCGCTCACGGACGACCTCAGCGACACCAGTTGGGCAGTCTAAGCAACAAGGCCCCAACGCTAGTACCGGTCACGCTGTCACAGCGGAACACGTCGACGCCATCAATCAGGTGTTTGCCTTATTTCGCATTAATTATCATAACCAGTATCACTCGGCTTTTGGTGATTCGCAGGTTTTAAACCAAGCCAAAAAGTTGTGGCTGGAATCCCTCTCTCGCTTTAACGTAGAGAGTATTCTGCAGGGTGCCAAGCGCGCCATTGAACAGAGCGACTATCTGCCTACCCTGCATAAAATGATTGGTTATTGCCAGGGCTCGTTCGGTCATCACGGTTTGCCTGAAGCACACCAAGCTTATTTAGAAGCGTGTAATGCGCCGTCCCCCAAAGCCAATCATCAATGGAGCCACCCTGCGGTTTACTATGCCGGCAAAGACAGTGACTGGTTCTTTCTAGGCAATAATCCTGAGCGCATTGCCTTCCCGATTTTTAAAGAGAATTACAGTTCCATCTGTCAACGTATTATTAGCGGTGAAACTCTCCCCGCCCCCGAAATAAAACGCCTACCCGAAACTATTGAGACGCCACTCAGCAAAGCAGAAAACCTGAAGCGCCTGAAAGAATTACGCGCCAACCTAAAGTTGTAAGTGACGAGCATGCCATCACAAGGGCAGAGGGGGAGGAAGGAAAAAGCCTCAGCCACCCAACCCATTATTGGTTACGCGCTTATCGTCTATGTGTTTTTTACGCTTGCGCTCACCATTGTGCTGTCTCATTACGCTACCACCCCTCAAAAACTCAAGGCCCGCCAACAGACTGTACTCGGCCAGATAACCCATGTAAAAGCCCGCAAGGAAGCTTTTATAAAATTTCTGCTACCTTCGATTCAATATGAAAATCATAGGATGCAGGATGCACAGCGACAACTAAAAACTATGGCCCAACGTGCAGAAAGAAGCTCGGGCCTGTCCAGAAAAGAACGCCAACAATTAACTGCTTGGGCACAAAAGTACGACGTGGACACCGGCAATCATCCGGCTGATTTCATCAAAGCACTGGCATTAAAAATGGATGAAATACCCGCCTCAATGGTACTGGCACAGGGCGCAATGGAATCAGCCTGGGGGACTTCACGCTTTGCCCGTCAGGCAAATAATTATTTTGGGCAGTGGTGTTTTACGAAAGGTTGCGGCCTGGTACCTAAACACCGTGCCGCAGGCGCAACACACGAAGTGCAAACCTTTAGCGGTATCAACGAAGCCGTCGCCGCGTATTTTGTGAACATCAACAGACATGGAGCCTATCAACGCGTTCGAGACGAACGTACGCTATTGCGCCAGAGCGATGAGCCGCTGGACAGCCTAAAAATGGTGCGTGGGCTAGAGAAATATTCCGCCCGAGGCGAAGCCTACGTAGAAGAACTGCAAGGCATGATTCGCTTCAATAAATTCAAACAGTTTGATTAGAATCCATCCTTTCATAACGGCTCCAATCTCTTTTCTATACCCGTGCCTGAATACCTTTTCTATCAACAATATTAAGTAATTTTAACGATGGGCCATTCGGCTTTTTTGCGCCCTGCTCTCACATCTGTATCGTTAATTTACTGGTATTTAAATAGACGGCAAACACACCTCGGCTAGCCCTGAATAATTCTTGGGGCTGTCCAAGACAACAGGTTTTATCTAGGACAGCCCCTTAAATATTACTAATCGCGTATTTCCGCACTGTCCACATTCTGGAAACCGCGCGGCAACTTGTTGCCACGGCGGCCACGCTCGCCCATATAGTGCTCCAAATCTTTGCGCCTCAGACTGATATGACGCTTGCCAGAATAGAGAACTAACTCCTGACCTTCGCCAATCACCTGCAAGACCACCAGATACTCTTCACGGCTCTGCACGCGCGCCGAAGGAATATTCATAACCTTGTTGCCTTTACCCCGCGCAAGCTCAGGCAGATCACTGACAGGGAATATCAAGAGACGCCCCTCGTTACTCACCGCCGCCAGTAAATCCGTTTCCGGGTTATTAACAACTACAGGCTCCATTGCACGGCTACCCTTGGGCAGGGATAGCGCCGCTTTACCGGCTTTATTCTTAGTGTATAGGTTGCTCATTTTGGTAATAAAACCATAACCGGCGTCACTACCCAGCAATATCTTCTGGTTTTCAGCTCCCATCAACAGACCGTCAAAGGTAGCACCGCTCGGCGGGCTTAAACGTCCCGAGGCTGGCTCGCCCTGCCCCCGTGCAGATGGGAGGGTATGCACCTGTAACGCATAGGTTCGGCCAGTAGAACAAAGTAAAATGACATTCTGATTCGTCTTACCTTTGGCTGATAACTTATACCCATCTCCTGATTTATAATTAAGCGTGATCGGGTCAATATCATGCCCCTTGGCGGAGCGAATCCAGCCCTTTTCAGACATAACAACGGTGACAGGCTCAGAACCTAATAAATCCAATTCGTTAAAGGCTTGCGCCTCTTCGCGCACCATAATGGGTGAGCGGCGCTCATCGCCAAACTCTTCTGACGCTTCAATCAACTCTTTTTTAACTAAGGTTTTCAAGCGGCGATCGCTGCTGAGCAAAAGCTCCAAACCTCCTTTTTCTTTCTCCAGTTCAGCCTGCTCTTCACGGATTTTCATTTCTTCCAAGCGCGCCAATTGACGCAACTTAGTATCCAAAATATATTCCGCCTGCATTTCAACCAGGCTGAAACGCTCCATCAAAATCGGCTTGGGGTATTCCTCTTCACGGATGATTCGAATCACTTCATCGACATTGAGGAATACGACCATCAAAGCCTCCAAACGCAACATGCGTTCTTCAACTTTTTCCAAGCGATATTGCAAACGACGACGAACTGTTGCGGTACGGAAGACCAACCATTCAGCCAACAACTTATTGAGAGCTTTCACCTTCGGCAGGCCATCGATACCGATCATGTTCATATTGACACGATAGGTGCGTTCCAAATCGGTAGAGGCAAACAAGTGGCTCATCATGGAGCCTAAATCAATTCGATTTGAACGCGGTACAATGACTAGACGCGTTGGGTTCTCATGGTCTGATTCATCGCGTAAATCCGCCACCATCGGTAACTTTTTCGCTTGCATTTGCGCGGCGATCTGCTCAATAATTTTGGCACCACTAACCTGATGAGGCAGCGCTGTTACCACTACATCGCCGTCGTCTTTGTGCCAGATAGCACGCATACGCAAACTGCCACGACCGGTTTCATACATTTTCTTAATGTCTGTAACCGGGGTAATGATCTCTGCTTCGGTCGGCATATCCGGCCCGGGCATATACACCATCAAGTCTTCAACGGTTGCCTTTGGATTTTCCAACAAATGGACAGTAGCAGCGACCACTTCACGCAAATTATGTGGCGGAATATCGGTAGCCATACCCACGGCAATACCCGTAGTTCCGTTAAGCAGTACATTCGGCACCCGCGCAGGCAGCACAGAAGGCTCGTCCATGGTGCCATCAAAATTAGGCGTCCAGTCGACAGTGCCTTGGCCAAGCTCAGACAAGAGCGCCTCACTGTATTTGGTCAGACGTGATTCGGTGTAACGCATCGCCGCGAAGGACTTAGGATCATCGGGCGCGCCCCAATTACCTTGACCATCAACAAGCGTGTAGCGATAAGAGAAAGGCTGCGCCATCAACACCATGGCTTCATAGGCGGCGGAATCACCGTGCGGGTGAAACTTACCAATCACGTCACCCACGGTACGGGCAGACTTCTTGAACTTAGCGGTGGACTTAAGGCCCAGCTCGCTCATGGCATAAACAATACGGCGCTGTACCGGCTTGAGACCATCACCAATGTTAGGCAGTGCGCGATCGAGGATGACGTACATGGAATAATCCAGGTAAGCACGCTCTGCATATTCTCTAAGGGGTAGCTGTTCTTCAGCTTCGGGGGAGGAGATTACCTCGGTCATACGACTTCCTAAAATGCGGTCAGCCCTGACATGGGCCTATGAAATTATTATTTTCTAAGGGGCGATTCTATGTGTTGTTGCAGCTGAGAGCCAGCCTTTATCCTGGATAAACCAGAAGGGATCCTAGGGACCCATTCTCATCATAAACACTCGCCGCGAATACGTGCATTCCCGTAACCCACCACCTGCTCTAACTTGCGGTAGCCATCGGCGCAGTAACCCTCGGCCTCCAAACGTTGAGTCAGGCGATCATCCAATCGCAATGACTTAGCATTAGTGGTTTCTTTAACGGGGCGATTAAGTCTATCTGCCGGCACAATCTTTGGCTCGGGAAAGAATACTTTATAGGTAAACACTTCTACGCCATTACTAAATTGCTGTTTATCGAATGACTCTTTGAGAGGAGACAACGGCTTGGTCGCACCTGTACTGCAAGCCACAAGAACACTGGCACACATGACGAGTATAAAAGTTCTAATCATTACAAACTCACTTCCATTTCCGCAGGCTCAAATCGATCCAACGCTAAATCAGGCTGACAAAGAACCACTTGGGCAGAGCCTGCACCCATCTCCAAAAGATTTTCTTTCACCACAGAACCTCGCTCTGACGCCAAAACTCTTAACTCCTCACGCTGTTCAAGTGTCAGTACCAGACCGGCTTCAGGGGCTGCTGGCAACTGTAAAATTGACAGAGCATCGGCACCCGAGGCACTGGCGCAAAAACTCAAACTTAACTGAGACTTCTCTGACAACAACTGTGCCATTTTTCTCAGTCGATCACGATGAAAACCCGTTAAAGATGACTGGCCCGGATCAAACAGCATAGGCTCAAACCGTAGCTCCGTCGCTGATTTCATTAACCCAGACGCTATATTGAGAATACCCAGCGGGGCGTAGTAGTTCATCACCGCTGCCGTCATGGCTTTGCGCATAACAACGCTAACCACATAAGAGAATGACAAACTCGGATCACCCACAGGGCCACTCACAGGTAGCTCCAGATAGATTTTGCCGTTGTCATCTTTGAGCAAGTTCAATGCCAAACCGATAGGCAGCGCACTGGATTCAGTCTCTTGAGCCTCTCCACTTGCAGACACTCGCACCTCGGCACTGCCCTGCCGCAAAGCTTTCTCCAGAGCCAATAATTCAAATTTATTCAGCTCCAGGTTTACATCGGCGTCGACCATATCTTCTTCGACAGAAACATCCAGCTCACTATTTAGCTGACCCGACTGCACCTGATAACCGATCGCCTGCTCAAGATATCCCGTGAATGGCAGCAGATCAAAGGCATCGATCTCACCCTGTAATTCCAAATTTAATTTCTCGCGGAACGGCCAGGTCTTGGCCTTAACCCTGAGCATGCCAAATTCACCCATGCGAGCCGACAGCTTGGCGGGACTGGCCTTGTTGGGCTGCTGACCATTGATAGACGTGACGTGTAATTGTAAATCACTGAGCGTTTGTACCAAGACCGGCTGAATGTCTTCATCGATAACGCTCAGCTTGGAGCCTTCACCAATCGTAAATTGATTAATAATTACCGCCATAGCTGGTCGGGCTTCAGCGGGGGTGGCGGCCTCTTCAGAAGAGGTCACGTCCTGACTAGCGAGCTGCTGATCCGCAACTTCACTCGCGGCGGGATCGGCTTTTTTCAAGAGCAATTCAAGTAAACGTATAATCGGTAATGTTGCCTGTTCATCCCTGTGCAGTAATAAATCCAATCCACCTACATTAACAGTATCAATGGACAAGACTTCTGGCTGCCACGCCAACTCGTTCAATTGCAACTTATCCAAACCGCCGTGGTAAACAATGCTGTCGCTGCGAAGCATTGCTTCGTGGCGCTCTAATAGCTTTAGCTTATTCAAAACAACCTGATCGAGCGTCAGTCCACCAGTTTGATAATTTAACGCCTTGAGGTTCAATTCATCCAATGACATCACGCCAAGTTGATATAACTGATCTTCGACATTAAAACCGCTTAAAGTCAAAGTTCCCGGCATTTCAACTTGCAACTCATTAACAGAAGGCACACTTAAGCCACCATCTATTAGCAGCTGCTCAAAACCGAGGCATTGAGGATCACTCTTCCCATCAACCAATTTCGTGGCACAGAACTTGGTTGCCTTGATGGCAAAGCCTCGAAAAGTTACGCCCCAATCCTGAGGATCCAGGACATTATCCGGCTGCCATGACAATCCATCTAACTGAAAAGATTCAAAACCCCCACTGACCGACATGAGCCCTAGATCAGAAATGTCCTGCTCAAGACCCGAGAGAGAAAGTTCGTCCAGAACAATACCGTCCAGCCCGCCTCCGGCCGCTTCATAATGGAGCGATTCAACCGCAAGCTTACTTAGAGCCAGGAGCGTTATCTGCTGTAATTTGTCGGTTACGCTGACGCCTTTCAGGACGACACTCTCAGGTAGGTTGACCTGTATATTCTGAAGTGAAGGCACGTCAATACCGCCCTCAAGTAACAGAGAATCCAGGGCGATGCAGTGGTGCGTCTCAACAACATCCGCCTCCTGCGCAACACACAGCTTGACGTTATTAATGGCTAACCGATGAAGCTCCACAGCCCAATCCTCAACGACAGCCTCTTCTTTAGAAACCTCTTGTTCTAGCTCTACCTCATCGCCTGCGCTCAGTTTGGCCAGGGATAATCCGCCCACGATCATATCGTCAGGCTGAGTCACTACATCTAAACGCAAGCCATTCACTTCCACCTGTTCAATCACAATGCGACGGCTCATTAATGGCAGCAGCTCGACATCAAGAATCAGCTCATCCAGACCAAAACCTCGAGCCTGTGCATCTTCCCCACGCAAACCGACAATTTCAATACGACCCAACCCAAGAGTCATAGACAGGTGATCAAACTGAGCCTCAACACCCTCATCCTGCAGCCAATCTTCCACCGCCCAACGAACAATAGGAGGAGCCAGCGTGATCAACAACAACAAGAGAACCAACAAAGCAGAAATAGAATAGATGAACACTTTTTTCAATAACGGCATATAAATTATGAACTCAATAAAATAGTTATCAGCGCTTCACTCTAGCCATTTATTACTTATAGGCAAGGGCTCTTTAATAATTATGTTGCGCGGTACTAAAGGCACAAAAAAACCACCCGAAGGTGGCTGTTTATACAGTTGCATATAATGCAGCTTACTCTCTATCTGGCGCGATCAGCGACACATTATACACATCAGCCTCACGGGCTGCGTCAGCGACTGCCACAAAGGTAGCCGCTTTGGACTTACCGTCCGCTTTTACTATCACAGGCACTGTCGGTGACTCGGCGTGCATACGCTCAATATTCGCACGCACAGAGCGAATATCAACACGGCGACCTTCCATCCATATTTCATTAGTAGATGTAATGATCACCAAAATTGGTGCATCGTCTTCATCCGATGGCGGCGGCGGGTTCTCCTGAGTTTCAGGAACATTGATATCAATGGAGCTTTCTTTAACGAACGATGCGGTCACAATAAAGAATATCAACATGATAAACACCACGTCGAGCATGGGTGTCAGGTCAATTTCACTGGTATCGTCTTCAGCACCGCGGCCTTTTTTACGTCTCACGGAAGTACCACCTCTTTATTGTCTGTTGATTCACGCTCTATCCTAGAGAGATATAGCCGTCATAGCCTATAGATAAGGATCGATACTAACAGCATAAATACGGGCTGCATATGTCACCTTAGGCCACATTTAGACAATATAGTGATAAAATCTGCATACTTGACGCCATCGTGTATAGACCCCCTTACTCACTGACAGAATAATCCCTATGAACTTGCAAGATTTTATCAACCAGCTCCAAGAAGCCCCTGAAAACATTGAATTTACTGACACCATCGCCGTGATTGAAGCCAATTATAACTTTAGCCCAAGCGCCTTCATCAACGGCGGCACACAAAACGCCGCCGAAGAAAACCAGGGCTCCTGCAAGCTGTTTGCCTTCGGTCAGCTCAACAGCTTAAACCAAGAGGCCATGCTGGCTTGCTTTGGTAAATTCTACCGTAACGATGTGCTTCAGCACCCAGAAAACAACGACCATCAGAATATCCGTAATTTTATGGTGCACGGTTGGGCAGGTATTCACTTCGATTCAGCACCACTTGCGGCCAAGTGAATCACAATAAATTTAGAAACTTAGCAGTTACAGTTTTTACATAGCTTCTTCGTCCATCGCAAAGAAATCCAGCTGTTCCGCAATGGATGTCTCGGCCACATCCATTAGCCGCACACCCAAGCCCAGCAGCCTGACAGGCCTAGCCCCTCGGGAAACTGCCTCCGTCAGCAACCACTGATAATCCTCCAGGCATGCCCGGGTGCCCGCCCGCTCAAGTGTCGTCGTATTAAAGTCATCAAACTTAACTTTCACGAAGGCTTTCACAGGTAAGTAGTCAGTCGACAATTGTCGTAAACGTCCATTCAACTCCAGCAACAGGGCTGGTAGCTTCTCGAGACAAACCACCACATCAGGAAGATCCACATCATAGGTATTCTCAACACTGAGGGATTTACGCCGACGTGACGTTTTGACTTCCCGGTTGTCCTGACCTCGACTCAACTGATAAAGACGTGAGCCAAAACTACCGAAGCTTTCTGAAAGATCACCCAGAGACAGCCGCTGTAAATCAGCACAGGTATCCACCCCCAAGCGATGCATCTTTTCTGCGGTAACCTTGCCTACACCAAAAATCTTAGAAACTGGCAACTGATGCACAAATTCATCGACCTGTTCCGGCTTCACAACGGTTAAACCGTTGGGCTTTTCCCAATCACTGGCGACCTTGGCAAGAAACTTATTGGGGGCAACTCCGGCCGATACGGTGATCCCCGTAACAGCCTCAATACGCTGGCGAATCTCCTGCGCCATTAAAGTTGCACTGCTCTGACAGCGAGAGCTTTCCGACACATCAAGGAAAGCCTCGTCCAGTGAAAGAGGCTCCACCAGGTCCGTGTAGTCAAAAAATATTTCCCGCATCTGACTGGAGGCTTCTTTATAGGCTTCCATCCGGTGAGGCACAATCTTCAAGTCCGGGCAGAGGCGCTTGGCATAGGCCGATGCCATCGCCGAATGCACTCCATAGGTCCGCGCTAAATAATTACAGGTGGATATCACACCGCGCTTACCTGGATCACCCCCAACCGCAATGGGGTAATCTCGTAAACTGGGGTTGTCTCGCACCTCAATCGCGGCAAAGAAACAATCCGCATCAACATGAATGATTTTTCGCATCGCCCTCCCCCAGCACTCAACATAAACCAATACTGTATTTTTATACAGTATTGGTTTAAAAGCAAATACCTTACTTAAGAGCACCCATTGCGTTTATTACTCACTG